>JBDSTW010000141.1:0-7908 GCA_039928055.1 Gammaproteobacteria bacterium
TATGTCCTGGAGGTATCATCGCCCGGTTTGGACCGGCCGTTGTTTACCCTGGAGCAGTTTGCGCAGTTTGTCGGTCATCGCATCAAGCTGCGCCTGAATGCGCCGCTAAACGGTCAGCGCAATTTTGTCGGGCTGTTATTAAGCGTGAGTGATGAACAGGTGTTGATCAAGAGCGATGATGCCGAGGTCAGTCTGCCACCGGCCAATATCGATAAGGCGCGGCTGGTGCCGGAACTTTAGCGCCTTGCCGATTGCGCAAGGCGCTGGACGTATGAGGATAGTTGGGTTGAAGGGCGTCGTAAAAGAGAACCCGTAAGGGTCGATGCAAGATCGTGCTAGGTGAGGTAGGTTTATGAATAAAGAAATACTCTTAGTGGTTGACGCCGTCTCGAATGAGAAAGGTGTCAGTAAGAATATTATTTTCGAGGCCATCGAGGCTGCTTTGGCCACTGCGACCAAAAAGCGCCACCCCGAGGGCATCGACGTGCGCGTGCTTATCAATCGCGAGACCGGTGATTACCAAACCTTCCGCTGCTGGCAAGTGGTGGAAGACGCCGCCGAAGATTTACAGCCGGACAGCCAGATCAGGCTCATGGATGCGCTGGATATCCAGCCTGATATTAGCGTGGGCGAGTACGTCCAGGAGCCGATGGAATCCGTCAGTTTCGGGCGTATCGCCGCACAGACGGCGCGGCAGGTCATCGTGCAAAAAGTGCGCGATGCCGAGCGCGCGCAGGTCGTGGAGGCTTACAATGAGCGCCGCGGCGAACTGGTAACCGGTATTATCAAACGCGTCGAGCGCGGCAGCATCATTCTCGATCTCGGCGGCAATGCCGAGGCGCTGATCAGCCGTGAGGAGATGATCCCGCGCGAGGCCGTGCGTCCCGGTGACCGCGTGCGCGGTTATCTGCGCGAGGTTCGCGCTGAGGCGCGCGGCCCGCAACTGTTCGTGAGCCGCACCGCGCCGGAATTAGTCATCGAATTGTTTAAGCTTGAGGTGCCCGAGGTCGGCGAGGGGCTGATCGAGATCAAGGGCGCGGCGCGAGATCCGGGGCTGCGCGCCAAGATCGCCGTGAAATCGAATGAGCCGCGTATCGACCCCGTGGGTGCGTGCGTCGGTATGCGCGGTTCGCGCGTGCAGGCGGTTTCCAGCGAGCTTGCCGGCGAGCGCATCGATATTATTTTGTGGGATGAAAATCCTGCACAGTTTGTGATCAATGCCATGTCGCCCGCTGAGGTTATTTCCATTGTCGTGGATGAAGAGGCCCACAGCATGGATGTTGCGGTCGTCGAAGATCAGTTGTCGCAGGCCATCGGGCGCGGCGGGCAGAATGTGCGCCTGGCCAGCCAGCTCACCGGCTGGGAATTGAATGTCATGACCGAGGCGCAGGCCGATGAAAAGAGCGAGGCGGAGGCCGAGACCTTGCAAAATCTATTCAGGGAGCATCTGGATGTGGACGAGGACGTAGCGGGAATTCTTGTCCAGGAAGGCTTCTCGAGCATCGAGGAAGTGGCTTACGTTCCGATCCAGGAAATGCTGGCCATCGAGGAATTCGACGAGGATCTCGTCGAGGAATTGCGTAACCGCGCCAAGGATGTTTTATTAACGCGCGCCATTGCCAAGGAAGAAAAGCTGGGCAAGCCGCAATTGCCGCAAGAATTGCTGGAAATCGAGGGCATGGATGAAGGTCTGGCCGCTGTTCTGGCCGGGCGCGGCATCGTTACCATGGAGGATCTGGCCGAGCAGGCTGTTGACGATCTCGTCGATATCGAGGGTATGGACAATGAGCGCGCCAGCAAGCTCATCATGACCGCGCGCGCGCCGTGGTTTGCCAACGAGCAGACGGCTAATAAATAAGCCGGATTACATAAGTGAGAGTCGCATCAACATTATTCGCGCGGGCGGGATCCCGAATGAGAGTCGTCTTTCAGAGGTTTTTGCATGCCTGATGTCACTATAAAACAGTTCGCCGATGTCGTCGGCATCCCGGTTGAGCATCTGCTGGCCCAGTTAGGCCAGGCAGGCCTGGCCATCAAGGATGCGCACGAGACGATCACCGATAATGAAAAGCTGCAATTGCTCGGGTATCTGCGGCGCAATCACGACAATGGTGAGGGCGCCGCTGTGGGCGCCGAGCCGCGCAAGATCACACTCAAACGCAAAACCGTCAGCGCGTTGAGGCAAACGGGCACGCAGGGAAAGACGAAAACCGTTAACGTCGAGGTACGTAAAAAGCACACGTATGTAAAACGCAGCGCCGTTATTGCCGATGAAATGGAGCGCGTGGAGATAGAAACGGCAGAGCAGCAGCGTGTGGATGCCTCCGAGAAGGCTGTGCGCGATAGTGAAAGCCTCAAGCAAGAACTTGAAGCCAAGCAACAAGCGGAAGTGGCACGTCAGGAAGAAGATGCACGCCTGAAGCTTGAGCAAGAAGCCAAACTCAAGATGGAGCAGGAGGATAAGCTCAAAAAAGAGACGCGTCCCGCCCCTGTTGCCGAGAAGGAGCAGCCCAAACCCGCCGCACCGCAAACCGATAAGACCGATAAAAAACCCAAGTGGCGCGCCGGCAAGGATGAGGCCGGTACTAAATACGGTCGCGAGGAACTGCATGTCGCCACGGATATGTCGGGGCGGCGCAAGAAAAAAACCAAGGGCAGAATGACGGCCGTTGCCAGCTCCGCCAAGCATGGTTTTGAACGGCCTACCGCGCCCGTGGTGCGCGAGGTCAGTCTGCCGGAAACGATAACCGTTGCCGAGCTTGCCCAGAAGATGTCGGTGAAGGCCGCCGAGGTCATCAAGATCATGATGAAGATGGGCAGTATGGTCACGATCAATCAGGTCATTGACCGCGAAACCGCCATGGTCGTGGTCGAAGAGATGGGGCACACACCCAAGATGTTGCAGGAAAATGCCCTGGAGGCAGAGCTGAGCCTGGGTGGTACAGTCAGCGGCGACAAGGTAATTCGCGCGCCGGTAGTCACCATCATGGGCCATGTCGACCATGGTAAGACCTCGCTGCTCGATTACATTCGCCGCACCAAGGTTGCTACCGGTGAGGCCGGCGGTATAACCCAGCACATCGGCGCTTATCATGTGGAAACCAGCAGGGGCATGATCAGTTTTCTGGACACGCCGGGCCACGCGGCCTTCACGGCGATGCGCGCGCGCGGTGCCAAGGTTACCGACATCGTGGTGCTCGTGGTGGCGGCGGATGACGGCGTCATGCCGCAGACGATCGAGGCCATTCAGCACGCCAAGGCGGCCAATGTCCCTATCCTCGTCGCGGTAAACAAGATTGACAAGCCCGACGCCGATCTGGAACGCGTCAAACAGGAACTGGTCAAGCACGAGGTCGTTCCCGAAGAATGGGGCGGCGATACCATCTTTGTGCCCGTCTCGGCCAAAACCGGAACCGGTATCGATGCCTTGCTCGATTCCATCCTGGTGCAGGCCGAGGTGTTGGAACTCACGGCCATCAGAGATTGCCCCGCCTCCGGCGTCGTCATCGAATCCAGCCTCGATAAGGGCCGCGGCCCGGTAGCGACGGTGCTAGTGCAAAACGGTACTCTGCACAGGGGCGACATGCTTTTGGCCGGGCACGAGTTTGGCCGCGTGCGCGCGCTGCTCGATGAGAACGGCAGAAACATTCATGAGGCCCATCCGTCCATGCCGGTCATGGTGCTCGGCCTGTCCGGGACGCCTAATGCAGGTGATGAGGTTGTGGTGGTGAGCGACGAGCGCAAGGCGCGCGAGATTGCGCTGTTCCGCCAGGGCAAGTTCCGTGACGTCAAATTGGCCCGTCAGCAAACCACGAAACTCGAAGATGTATTTACCCAATTGGAAGAGGGCAAGGTCAGTACCTTGAACCTGATCATCAAGGCCGATGTGCAGGGTTCCGCTGAGGCGCTTAGAGATGCCCTGTATAAACTCTCGACGGATGAGGTGAAGGTCAGGATATTGGCCAGCAGCGTCGGCGGTATCAGCGAATCCGACGTCAACCTGGCCGTGGCCTCGGGCGCTATCCTGATCGGTTTTAATACCCGTGCCGATGCCTCCGCGCGCCGTATGATCGCCGAGGAAGGCGTTGACCTGCGTTATTACAGCATCATCTACAACGTCATCGACGAAGTGCGCGCCGCCATGAGCGGTATGCTCTCGCCTGAATTCAAAGAGCAGATCATCGGCCTGGCCGAGGTGCACGATGTATTCAAGTCCACCCAGATCGGCGCGATTGCCGGTTGTCGCGTGGTCGAGGGCGTGGTGCGGCGCAATAACCCGATTCGTGTATTGCGTAACAACGTGGTGGTGTTCGAGGGGGAACTGGAATCACTGCGCCGCTTCAAGGACGATGTGAACGAGGTCAAGGCCGGCACGGAGTGTGGTATCGGCGTAAAAAATTACACCGATGTAACGCCGGGTGACCAGATTGAGGTTTACGAAAAGGTGCAGGTAACGAGGAAGCTTTAGTAATAAGTTGCAAGTGACAAGTGACAAAAAAGATCACACTCTTGCTACTTGTAACTTGGCACTTGTAACTGTATTGATATGAAAGAATTCAGCCGCACGCAGCGCATGGGCGATCAAATCCAGCGTGAACTGGCCCAATTGATCCAGCAACAGATCAGCGACCCCCGCGTCGGCATGGTTACGGTCTCCGGCGTTCACCTATCCAAGGATTTGGCGCACGCCAAGGTCTTCATCACCGTGTTGGATGACAAGCAGGATGCCGCCAAAAGCGTGCAGGTGTTAAATCACGCGGCGGGATTTCTGCGCCATGAACTGGCACGGCGCACGCTCATGAGAGTTATCCCGCAATTACGCTTTATCTATGATCCTACCGTGGAGCGCGGCGCAAATTTATCGGCGCTGATCAACGCGGCGGTGAGCTCCGATCGCGACCACGGGGCAGAGTAGGATGCTGAGATGAAATCCGCCGCGAGAGGCCGTGACATCCACGGCATTCTCCTGCTCGATAAGCCGGTCAACATCACCTCGAACGCTGCCCTGCAGATCGTCAAGCGCCTTTATCAGGCGCGCAAGGCCGGCCACACCGGCAGCCTGGATCCGTTCGCCAGCGGTTTATTGCCGATCTGTCTGGGCGAGGCGACCAAGGTCGCCGGATTTCTGCTCGATACGGACAAGCGCTATCGCGCACTGTGTAAACTGGGCATTACCACCGACACGGGCGATACCGAGGGCGCGATCCTCGAGGTAAACCCGCCCGGCATCATCACGCAGCAGCGCCTGGCGGACGTGCTGGCCGCCTTTACCGGAGAACTGGAACAGGTGCCGCCGATGTACTCGGCCATCAAGCAGCAGGGTCAGCCGCTTTACAAGCTCGCGCGCCGCGGCATCAGCGTGGAGCGTCAAGCGCGCCGCATCACCGTCCACAAGCTCAAGCTGTTGCGTCATTACGAGGACCTCATCGAGATCGAGGTGCATTGCTCCAAGGGAACCTATATCCGCACTTTGGCCGAGGATATCGGCGCGCAGCTTGGCTGCGGGGCGCATCTGCAGGCCTTGCGCCGCACCGGCTTGGGGGATTTTCAGGAAAGCCAGATGCTGAGTCTGGAACGGCTGCACGATTTGGCCGCCAACGGCATGTCCGCCTTGGATAGCGTACTCATGCCGATGCAAACGGCCCTGGCGGACTGGCCCGATGTCAGCTTGACCGATGACGCGGCCTTTTATCTTTGCCGCGGACAGACCGTTTCCGTGTCCGGCAATCCCGGCTGCGGATGGGTCAAGTTATATGCCCCCGAGCGGCGTTTTTTGGGCCTGGGCGAGGTATTGCAGGATGGGCGCGTCGCGCCGAAAAGGCTGTTACAAACAGAATAAGTCCGGAAGAACGCCTTTTACCGGTATCAAAAGCGGGGTATTGCCCTGTCGTCGAACTTTCAATTCTGCGGCATTTCATCTAAAATGCCGTTTTAATTTGACCGTGCAGTAAGGAGTTAGTCATGCCGTTCACCGCCGAACAAAAGGCCCAAGTCGTCAAGGATCATCAACGCTCGGCTACGGATACCGGATCGCCTGAAGTACAAGTTGCGCTGCTTTCCGCGCACATTGAACATCTGTCCAGCCATTTCAAGACGCATACCCATGACCACCATTCCCGCCAGGGTTTGCTGCGTATGGTGAGCCAGCGCCGCAAGTTGCTGGACTACCTCAAAAAGAAGGATGTCGATGGTTACCGCGGTTTAATTTCACGCCTGGGCCTGCGTAAGTAATTTCCAGTTTGGAACTCTGAAAAATCCATCCATGGAGTTTTTCAGAGACGAAAAGCAAAAACGTGGTTTTTGCTTTTCTCCATTTTTCAAACACATGTATATTTGAAAAATGGCGGTGCGTCCCTGCACCGCAGGAACCTCTGATGCATCAGAGGTTCCTTAAGTAATTGGCGGTAATCCAGAGAAAGCCGTTCCCATAGCTCCAGCTAACCTCTAAGGAATAGTAAGTGACCCCTATCAAAAAAGTTTTTCAGTACGGTGATCATACGGTAACAATCGAAACCGGCGAGATAGCCCGCCAAGCCTCCGGTTCAGTCATGATCAGCATGGGCGACACCGTGGTAATGGTAACGGCGGTAGGCCTGAAAAAGGCCGTCGAAGGGCGTGATTTTTTCCCGCTCACCGTCAATTACCAGGAACGCACCTATGCCGCGGGCAAGATTCCCGGCGGCTTTTTTAAGCGCGAAGGCCGACCCAGCGAAAAAGAAACCCTGACCTCACGCCTTATCGATCGCCCGCTACGCCCCCTGTTCCCCAAAGGTTTTACCAACGAAGTCCAAGTCATTGCCACGGTCGTCTCCCTGGATGCCGAGATCGATCCCGATATTGCGGCCTTATTAGGTGCCTCCGCCGCCGTCACCCTTTCGGGCTTGCCGTTTAGCGGCCCCATCGGCGCGGCACGCGTTGGCTATCTCGACGGGAAATATGTGCTGAACCCGACCCAAAGCCAGTTGAAGGAATCGGCGCTGGACCTGGTAGTGGCGGGTACCGAGAACGCGGTATTGATGGTGGAGTCCGAGGCCAAGCAGTTATCCGAAGAAATCATGCTGGGCGCGGTGATGTTCGGCCACGAACAAATGCAGGTCGCCATCAAGGCCATTCGTGAACTGGCGGCACAGGTGGGTAATGCACGCTGGGAGTGGCAGGCCGTAGAAAAGGACAAGTCGCTCGTCGAGGCGGTCGCCACGGCTGCCAAGGCCGCTATCACCGAGGCCTATGAAATCCGCGAGAAAATGGCGCGCCAAACGCGCATGGGCGAGATACGCGCAGACATCCTCGCCAAGCTGGCGCCCGGCGAAGGCAGTTCCTGGACGGCCGAAGAGGTTAAAGGCGCCATCGAAGGGCTGGAGAAAAAGATTGTGCGCGGCCAGATACTGGCCGGCAAGCCGCGCATCGACGGGCGCGACACGCGCACCGTGCGCCCGATTAAGATACGCACAGGTGTGTTGCCGCGCACGCACGGTTCCGCGCTGTTCACGCGCGGTGAGACCCAGGCCCTGGTCGTCACCACGCTGGGCACCGGGCGTGATGCGCAAGTCATTGACGCGATCGAAGGCGAGCGCAAAGAGCCCTTCATGCTGCACTACAATTTCCCCCCCTCTTGCGTCGGTGAGACCGGTATGGTCGGCAGCCCCAAGCGGCGCGAGATCGGTCATGGCCGTCTGGCGAAGCGCGGGTTGCTGGCTGTGATGCCGACCCTGGAGGAGTTTCCGTATGTCATGCGTGTGGTCTCCGAGATCACCGAATCGAACGGTTCCAGCTCCATGGCCAGCGTGTGCGGCAGCAGCCTGTCCATGATGGACGCCGGTGTTCCGCTCAAGGCCCCGGTGGCGGGTATTGCCATGGGTCTCATCAAGGACGAAGATCGCTTTGCCGTGCTCAGCGATATTCTGGGCG
>JBDSTW010000142.1:0-12982 GCA_039928055.1 Gammaproteobacteria bacterium
TGATACCCGCCCTGCCGTACGCGTAGTAAACCAGGCCGCTGCAATCAAAACCGCGTGGGCTTGCGCCGCCGTACCGATACGGCTTGCCGAGCATGCTTTGCGCCGTGCGCAGAATGTCTAACCTGAGCTTGCCCTCGGGGGTCTTATCGGAGATGGTATTTCCGAAGCCGATGCCGGCGGGTTGGGTCGCACAACCGCTCAGTTGCAGGCAAGCGCCGAGCAGCAGGATGTAACAAAGAGAGACAATTTTAGCAGGACTATTTTGACCTACGCGCATGGGCAGCGACTCCAATTTTCTAATGTAGTGAACCCGTTAACGCCATCTTCTAAGGCCTCGGAGCCGAACATCTACTGAGCTTGACCCTTTAGAATACCGTGTCAACCCGGCAATGAAAACGTATACTTATCAGAATGTCACAGAAAACCCCTCATACGAACCACGGTTTACGCTGGATCCTGGCACTTCTCGCCCTTGCGCTGATCACGTCGCTTATCGCCGGCATGGCTTACGTAGCCTACTTGGACAAGACGGTGCGTACCCAGTTCGAGGGCAAGCGCTGGGCGCTGCCTGCCCGTGTTTACGCCCGCCCGCTGGAACTCTTTCAGGGTATGCCGTTAAGCCCGGGACAATTATCCGCTGAGCTAGCCGACCTGGGTTATGCGCGAGTCGAGAAACCGGATAGCCCCGGCACCTATAAAGATACCAAAGATGAATTCTCCTTCGTCACACGCGCCTTCCGTTTCTGGGATACGGCCGAGCCTTCGTTAGCGGTGCGCGCACAATTTAACGGCAAGACACTCGCGTCATTGACCCATGCCGCCACTGGCAGCGCGCTTGATTTGGTACGCCTCGATCCGATACTCATCGGCAGCATTTATCCCGCGCATAATGAAGATCGTGTGCTGGTGCAATTAAAAGAAGTCCCTCCCCTGTTGGTCAAGACCTTGCTCGCGGTGGAGGATCATCGTTTTTACCGGCACCACGGCATTGACCCGGCGTCATTGTTGCGCGCTCTGTGGAGTAATGTTCGTGCGCGCGCCGCCGTGCAGGGCGGCAGCACCTTGACCCAGCAGTTGGCAAAAAACTTTTACCTGACGCCGGAACGCTCGCTGTCCCGCAAGCTGAACGAAGCCATCATGGCCCTGATCCTGGAGGCGCACTACAGCAAGAATGAAATCCTCGAAGCCTATCTGAACGAAATCTTTCTTGGACAGGAAGGCGCTCGCGCCATCCACGGATTCGGTCTGGCGAGTTATTTCTACTTCGGGCGTCCGCTCACGGAATTGAAACTCCAGCATTTTGCGCTGCTGGTCAGCTTGGCGCGCGGCGCTTCCTATTACGACCCGCGCCGTCATCCCGCGCGCGCGCTCACGCAGCGCAATCGCGTGCTCGACACGCTGGCCGCGAACGGTGGAATAAGCGCCGAGCAAGCCGCCGCCGCAAAGAAAACGCCGCTCGGCGTGACGCCTAAAATACCGAGCGGCATTTCGCCCTACCCCGCTTTCATGGATATGGTGCGCCGGCAGTTGCAGAGCGATTACAAGGAAGATGATTTGACCTCGGAGGGCTTGCAAATTTTTACCACGCTCGACCCGCGCATACAGGCCAGCGTGGAAGGTGCGTTGACTACGCGCGCCACCCAACTCGAAAAGCAATTTAATATTCCGGCGGGCAAGCTTGAAGGCGCGGCGCTCGTCACCGACAGCCAGAACGGTGAGATCCTGGCCATGGTGGGTGGGCGCGATGCGCGCTTTTCCGGCTTCAACCGTGCGCTTGACGCAATGCGTCCCGTAGGCTCGTTGATTAAACCCGCCGTCTATCTTACCGCACTCGCCCAACCCCAGAATTACACCTTGGCGACCTTGCTCGATGACGGTCCGCTGAGCGTATCGAACCCGGGCGGAAAGACCTGGCAGCCGAAAAATTACGATCATAAATATCACGGCTTCGTGCCCTTACATGCCGCGCTCGCACATTCCTACAATATCTCTACGGTCCGGCTGGGCCTGGCGGTCGGCGTGCCGAACGTCCTGAATACCCTGCACAGCTTGGGTTTGACGCGCAAATTTCCGGCCTATCCGTCAACCCTGCTGGGAGCTATCGATCTTTCGCCCATGGAGGTTACGCAGATCTACCAAACCCTGGCGAGCGGGGGTTTCCGCGTACCGTTGCGCGCCATTCGCGATGTGCTCACAACCAAGGGCGAACCCTTGCAGCGCTACTCGCTTTCGATAGTATCGGCCTTCGATCCGGCCGCGATTTACCTGCTCAACACGGCCTTGCAGGAAGTGGTAACCAACGGCACGGCGAGTTCCGTCAACCGCCAATTGCCCAAGGATCTCATCGTTGCCGGAAAAACCGGCACCACGGATGACGCGCGCGATAGCTGGTTTGCCGGATTTAGCGGCCAGCATGTGGCCGTCGTTTGGCTGGGCCGCGATGACAATCAATCGACCGGCCTGACCGGTGCCACTGGCGCATTGAAGGTGTGGGGGGATATTATGCGTGCCACCCCCACACAATCATTGCAATTTACGCAACCTGAAAATGTGGAATTTGTGCGCATTGACGGGCAGACCGTGCAACTGGCCAGGGCCGAGTGTCCAAACGCGGTACAACTTCCGTTTATTAATGGTTCCGCGCCGCGCGAAGTCTCGGCCTGCGGATATGCGGGCTACGACGACCCACGCTACAATCAGCCGCGTTCCGACGAAAACTCGCTGAACTGGTTAAAGGAGATTTTTAGATGATACATAGTTTTATCCGCCCCGCCGCACCCCGATACCGTAGTTATTCCCGGCTGCTGCTCCTGGCGGGCTTACTGGGAATAATGATGCAGTTAGCAGGGTGCTATACCGTGAGGACAAGCGGAGCGCCTACTCAACAACGCGGCGTTATCATCGAACAGCAACCGCCGGTGACCGTCACCCCTTACCCTTCGACGGGCAGCAGAAGCCCCGCTCGTCTACCGGAAGAAAGTGCCACGCTGCCGCGCGCCGCGCCGCAGAAGTCCGCGCCGCCAAACACCGCAGTGCTCGCACTGCTCGACAACGCCACGCAACAGTCCCGCTCCGGCAAGCTCGATGCCGCAGCGGCGGCATTGGAACGCGCCTTGCGCATTGCTCCGCGCAACGCGGACATCTGGTCACGATTGGCGGCGGTGCGCCTGCAACAAGGTCAGTTCGAGCAGGCTGCAAGCCTCGCCGCGAAATCGATGAACCTGGCCGGAAACGATATCGACCTGATTGAGCGCAATGAAGAGATTATCGATAAGGCCAAGCGGCGCCAGAAGTAGACTGCGCCGGATCGGATTGCCTTTGTAAATACGGAAGGCGGCAATGCCGCCTTCCGTATGAATTACCATCTTATTGTATGGTCAACTTCCTGGCCGTTGACGTCGCCTTCTTGGGTAATCTCAGCTCGAGCACACCGGCGTTGTATTTCGCCTCGGCACCCTCTTCTTCAACGTCATGGCCCAGCGTGAAGGTGCGGAACACCTTGCCGTAATAGCGCTCGGTGCGCAGTACCTTTTCCTTATCCTGCTCGGCCTTGCCTTTTTGCTCGGTATTTTTGGCGACCTCGGCACTGATGGTAATCTGATTGCCATCAATCGTGACGTTGATATTGTCTTTTTCCACGCCCGGAATCTCGGCGTGCACAATATAGGCGTCATCCCTCTCGGACACATCCATGCGTATCTGTTGCAGTTGCTGCGGCTGACCTGCCATGCTCACAGGACGCAGGAATCCCTGGAAGAAATTGTCAAAGGCATCGTCCAGGATCCTCAGCGGGCTGAGCGAACTTAGCGGACTGTAACGTGAAATATTGGGCATATTCGATCCTCCTCAAGTTGGTGTTAATAACTTACGGAGAAAAAATAGGGATGGATTGAAAAATTTCAAGGGGAAGATAAATTTTTTATCTATCCGGTGAATTATGCTCCACGGGCGCTGTGACCGGTTCTCTATTCCCGCTTAATAATTGCCCAAGATAGTCGAGCGTACCGATCGATGCCGACACCAGCGGCGGGAAATTTATGATGCGGGCGTGACTGCGCAAGAGCACCGCGCTGACGACCCGGCCCCGGCCGCGTACGCCCTCGATACGCACCGGATAAATAGCACTATGGGTCAGTTCAGCCAGTTTGATAACTCCGCGTTTTAATTTGCCGGCGGGCTCGGAACCAAGGTGTATGCCGCCTTGCGGGAACAGGGCCACGACCTCGCCTTTTCCCAACATACGCACGGCCTCGCGCAGCGCCTGTTCCGGCCTGCGGTCGCGCTCGACCGGGATGCAGCCGATGGCACGAAACAACCAGGTTAACCCGAAGCGCTGATATTCCTCGCGGGCAATCATGAAGCGCAAGGGCCGGCGTGCGGCGGCGATTATCAGCAAGGGGTCAAGGCCGGAGATATGGTTGGCGACCAGCAGGGCCGCGCCCTGTTCGGGCAGACCAATGGGCTGGTATTTCAAGCGGTGATAGCGTGTGCAGAACAGGCGGTTCAGCCCATCCAGACGGTTGAGCCCTACGCTTCCCCAATCGGTCAGATTCGCGGCCTCGCAGGCGCGACAGGCCCGGCGCCAGAGATACCACACGGCGGCCACGACCATAATCAGCCCCGCCAGGTAGATAACGTTATCCATACGCGACTCTAGCCCGGCCCGCTAATCAAGTATGCTCAGCGCATCCGCAAGGCGCTGCACCGCCATGACCTCGATGCCCTTTATCGAATCCTTGGGGGCATTGGCCTTGGGAATGATGGCGCGCTTGAAACCGTGCTTGGCTGCTTCGCGCAGGCGTTCTTGCCCGTTTTGCACGGGCCGAATCTCGCCCGCCAGCCCGATCTCGCCGAATACCACCAGATCCATCGGCAAGGGCCGGTTACGTAGGCTGGACAGCGCGGCCAGCACAACGGCAAGATCGGCACCGGTCTCGGTCACGCGCACCCCGCCGACCACGTTTACGAACACATCCTGATCGTACATGGCAACGCCGCCGTGACGATGCAACACGGCCAGCAGCATGGCCAGGCGATTCTGATCGAGGCCCAGCGTTACGCGCCGCGGATTAGCGCCATGACTTTCATCGACGAGCGCCTGCACCTCGACCAGCAGCGGCCGGCTGCCCTCGCGCGTAACCATGATTACGCTGCCCGGCACCGGCTCCTCGTGGCGCGAGAGGAAAATGGCCGACGGGTTGCTCACCTCGCGCAGGCCCTTCTCCGTCATGGCAAACACGCCCAGTTCATTGACGGCGCCGAAGCGATTTTTAACGGCGCGAATCACGCGGAAAGAGCTGCTGGTATCGCCCTCGAAATACAGCACCGTATCGACCATGTGCTCCAGCACGCGCGGGCCGGCCAGCGTACCCTCCTTGGTGACATGCCCGACCAAAAACAACACGGTGCCGGTCTGCTTGGCGTAACGCACCAATTGGGCGGCACTCTCGCGCACCTGCGCAACCGAGCCCGGGGCGGACTGTAGTAGCTCGGTATAAATGGTTTGAATCGAGTCAACGACCAGCACCTGCGGCTTTTCTTTTTGTGCGATGGCAAGCACCTGCTCGACCTGCGTCTCGGTGAGCAGGCGCAGCTTCGCGGTGGGCAATCCCAAACGGTAGGCGCGCAGGCTGATCTGCTGCAAGGATTCCTCACCGCTGACGTACAGCGTGGTGAGCCGTGCGCTCAACGCGGCCAAGGCCTGCAACAGCAGGGTCGATTTCCCGATACCCGGGTCGCCGCCTATCAATACCACGGAACCTGCGACCAGGCCGCCGCCCAACACGCGATCGAGTTCAGCAAGCCCCGTCGGGCTGCGCGGTTCGGCACGGGCATCCACCTCGGCTAGGGATTGCACGCCGGACTCGGCCGCGTAGCCGCTAAAGCGCGCATTACGGGGAGCAGTGGGACGGGCCGCGATGGACTCCACCAAGGTGTTCCAGGCGCCGCAATCGGCGCACTGGCCCGACCACTTGGGCGCCTGGGCACCGCACTCGGTGCAGCTATAGACCAGCTTATCGCGCGCCACCAGCTATCCTTTAAGGGCGTGAGGCATCTATTGAAGGGCAGACTTGCCGGTAGGTCCCGGGGTTACGACCGCCTGCACACGCCGCGCCACGGCACAGAGCAGTTCGTAGGGAATCGTCGAGGCATAGTGCGCCACCTCTTCCACGGGCAGGCCTTCGCCCCAGAGTATCACCGGGTCACCGATGCGCGCCGCGGGCTGGCTGCTCAGGTCCACGCAGATCATGTCCATAGAAACGCGGCCGATCAGCGGCACGCGCGTTCCGTTGAGTAGCACCGGCGTGCCGGGCCTGGCGTGGCGCGGATAACCGTCGCCGTAGCCGATGGCGGCAATACCCACGCGCATGGCCTGCGGGCAGGTCCAGCTCGCCCCATAACCGACACTAGCCCCCTTGTCCAGATTGTGTACGGCAATAAGCCGGGTGCTCAAGGTCATCACCGGCTTGAGTCCCTCCTGCTGTGCTATCCGCCCCGGGAAGGGTGAAACCCCGTACAACATCAGGCCGGGCCTGACCCACTCGCCGTGGGTTTGCGGCCAGCCTAAAATGGCCGCTGAATTGGCAATGGAATGCTCTGCCGCCAGGCCGTTCACGGCTGCATTGAAGCAGGCCAATTGTTCCAGGGTGCGCCGGTCGGCACGATCGTCGGCGCAGGCCAGATGTGTCATCAGGCGGACCGGCTTGCTTATCCAGGGGCACAGCGCGAGGCGCCGCCAGGCATCCTCGACCTCGGCCGGGGCAAAGCCGAGGCGATGCATACCGCTGTCGATCTTGAGCCACGCGCCTATCGGCTCAGCCAGGGGCGTGCGCTCCAGCATATCGAGTTGCGCGCCGTGATGTACCACGATGCTCAGCCGGTGCTGACAGATTAACGGCAGCTCCGCGGCATCCAGAAAGCCCTCCAGCAGGACGATAGGCTGGGTAAGGCCGGCCGTGCGCAAGGTAACCGCTTCGTTGAAGCGCGCCACGCCGAAGGCGTCGACATCGCTTAAGGCGCGGGCAATACGTACCATACCGTGCCCGTAGGCATCCGCCTTGATAATCGCCATGATGCGGCGCCCGGGGGCCAACTCGTGGACGCGGCGCAGATTGTGCTGCAAGGCGTTGAGATTGATGAGTGCGCGCGGCGGTATCGTCATGCAGGCCTTGACAATTGTTAGTATACTATACTTATTTCAATAAGTTATTGGCTATTTATAATGTATTATCTACTATAGTATCTGCCCGTCAGTGCTCCGCATCATACCTGACATTATGGATAAAGTTCTCGAAGCGTGTGTATTGCGCCAGGAAGGTTAGCCGCGTGGTGCCGATCGGGCCGTTACGCTGCTTGGCGATGATGATCTCGGCACTGCCTTTATCCGCGCTGTCTTCGTTGTAGACCTCATCGCGGTAGATAAACAAGATGATATCGGCATCCTGTTCAATACCTCCCGACTCGCGCAAATCAGACATCACCGGGCGCTTGTTGGGGCGTTGCTCCAGATTACGATTAAGCTGGGAAAGCACCACAACCGGAACATTAAGTTCCTTCGCTAAGGCTTTGAGAGAACGCGATATTTCAGATATCTCATTGGTGCGGTTTTCTTTATTCCCCCCCACTTGCATGAGCTGCAAATAGTCGATGACGATCATGCCCAGCCCGTGCTCGCGCTTAAGCCGGCGGGCGCGAGCGCGCAGTTCGACGGGCGAAAGCGCAGGGGTGTCGTCAATGAAGATCGACGCCTCGGCGAGCATACCCACGGCCGAGGTCAGGCGCGGCCAGTCATCGTCATCCAGCTTGCCGGTGCGCACCTTGTGCTGATCGATGCGCCCAAGCGAGGACATCATGCGCATGGCTAACTGTTCAGCCGGCATTTCCATGCTGAAGATAGCCACCGGCAGCTTGCCCTTGATCGCCGCATGCTCGGCGATATTCATGGCGAACGAGGTCTTACCCATGGAGGGACGTCCCGCTACGATGATGATGTCGGAATTTTGCAGGCCCGAGGTCATCTCATCCAGGTCGGTAAAGCCGGTCGAAACCCCGGTGAGCGGGCTGTCCTGCTGAAAGAGGGTATCGATGCGCTCCATGGCGCGGGCCACCAATTGTTTCATGGTCTCAAAGCTGCGCCTGCCGTGCGATCCATGCTCGGCAATTTCAAACACGCGCTTTTCCGCGTCATCCAGTAATTCCGTGCTCGCGCGGCCCTCGGGGTTGAAGGCGCTGTTGCTGATCTGGGTGGCCACGGTGATCATCTGCCGCAGGATGGCGCGCTCGCGCACGATGGCCACATAGGCCTTGATATTCACCGCGCTCGGGGTATTCATCGCCAGCGTGCCCAGATAAGCCAAGCCGCCCGCGCTGTCGAGTTCATTGATGTTTTTCAGCCACTCGGAGAGGGTAACGACGTCGAACGGATGTGATTTGCTGGCAAGTTCGCGGATGGCGCGAAAGATCAGGCGGTGGTCGCGACGATAGAAGTCGTCTTCGTCGATGAGGTCCGCCACCTGATCCCATGCGTTGTTATCCAGCATGAGACCGCCGAGCACCGATTGCTCGGCCTCTATTGAATGCGGCGGGACCTTGAGTGCCGAGGTCGCTGCATCAAAGCCTTCCAGAGTTCCCAAAGGGTAGGTAAGCTCTTGCATTGATTTCTCAAAGCGCCACCGCGCGGGTGGCGTATAGGCTGTCTATGGGTCGGTTACGGCTAAGAAAACTCTGAATAATTCCATCCATGGAATTTTCAGAGACGGCCGCTCCTACGCATCCCGGCAATTGCTCCTGCATTGCTCTACCTTCCGCCATCCCTGGCGGTCGCATGCGTTCGCGGCATTGGGGCTTCCTGCCCGGTAAAAAGCAAAAAATGCGATTTTTTCTTTTCTTCATTTTTCAACCACTTACGTGATTGAAAAATGGCGGCACATCCCTGTACCACAGGAATCTCTGATTAAATCAGAGATTCCCTAAACTATTGATGCCTGCACAAGGTGTAGCTTTGTCCTTTAGCGAAGGCAGTATTCCCTGCCTTCCAAAGGATGTTTACGGTTATTCCTCCGCCGCGACCATGACCTTTACGGTAACATTCACATCGGTATGAAGGTGAATAGTAATCTCGTGCTCGCCCAAGTGGCGCAATGGGCCATTAGGGAGGCGCAATTCGTGCTTGCCCACGGGTACGCCGGCGTCCGTAAAGCCTTGTGAAATATCGGTCGTGCCCACGGAACCAAACAGCTTGCCTTCCTCGCCCGCCTTGCTGTTGATGGTTACCATCGCCAAGTTGCGCAGCGCCTCAGCGCGCGCCTGAGCGGCCTGCAAGGCCTCGGCCCCGGTCTTTTCCAGTTCCGCGCGGCGCTCCTCGAATTTGACCAGGTTGCGCGCGGTGGCGGCGGCGGCCTTGCCGCTCGGGATCAGATAATTGCGGCCATAGCCCGGCTTGACGGCGACCTTGTCGCCCAGATTACCCAGATTTTCAACTTTTTCCAGCAAAATCACTTCCATTACACACCTCGATAAAGTCGTTATTCCTGTTTCTTGTCGCGCGTTGAATTCAACGGCGCACGAAAATTCAACCACGTTTCGGCAAACCCTGCCGCAGCCAGCAACAGGCCGACCTGAGGCAGCGCCGCTAACAACAGCACATAAAGTGCAATCAGCCATGCGAGGTGAGCGCCGCGCCGGGCAACCGTGCGGTGCGCCAGCGCCAGGCCCTGCACCGAGTAGAGCACGAGCAGCACGGCCAACATCTCGGTAGCGATTTGAGCAAACTCGCCTTCGCCCAGCAAGGCCGCGGCCAGCACAGCCAGGGTAGGCAAGGCCAGCAAGCGGCTCAGGCGCAGGCCGTGAAACTCCTGCCGGAACCCGCCCGGATTATACAACATCGCCTGCCACCAGCGGGCGATAAGCAGGCTGATGATCAGCGAAATCACCATGGTCGCCGCCAGCAAGCCCGTTAAAACTTGCGCTAATTCAGCGAGCAACAGGTCAATTTTCTGTGCATCCCCCAGCGCCCCGGATTGCTCGAGCGCGGGCTTTACCGCAACGTCCAATATCTCGCGCCACGATGCCGCGGTATCGACCGTAAACAGGTGCATCGCCGCTATTGCCAGCGCGCCCATTGCCGTGGCCGAGATCAGAGCCAGGGCCAGGGAGGCGGTCGAACGCAAGATCAAGCCTAACAGCCAGATCGGCAGCCCGATAACAATGGCGAATGCCAGGCCTGGCGCGGGGTTACCTAATGTGGCGAAGGCCAGCAGTCCGATGGCGAAGCCGGCGCCCAGGATAATGAACAGCCCCTGCAACGAACCTTTGTGCAGGGTGACCAGGCCAATCCCTGCGCTACTCAAATAACTCAGCGGAGGCAGCAACAACGAGCCCATGGCAAATGCCGCTACCGCCAGTATGGCGTGCAGTCGGCCCCGCATCAGGTAGGCAGCCAGTGCACGCACTTAGACTCTCCTGGCATAAATGCGCGTGATCACCGGCTTCCGGCTCGCCGTTTTAGCGAGACCATCCCGACCAGCGATTAATGCGAGTCGCAATAGGGCAGCAAGGCCAGAAAACGTGCGCGCTTGATGGCGGTGCTCAATTGGCGCTGATAGCGTGCCTTGGTCCCGGTAATGCGGCTGGGCACGATCTTGCTGTTTTCACTGATATAATTTTTCAGTACCGCCAAGTCCTTGTAATCGATTTCCTTGGTGCCTTCCGCGGTGAACCGGCAGAACTTTCTACGACGAAAAAAACGGGACATGTGCTTTCCTCTAACTACAGAATACGGATATTAATAATAAAGCCGATTAAGCCTCGCGGGCAGCAGCCTCATCCAGGGCCGCGTCAGGCGCCTCGCTATCGCTATCGGCACTATCTTCATCCGCGTTGTCGTTATCGGCATCGTCGGAGGTTGAACGCGCAACGCGCGTATCGGATTCATCACGCTCATCCTTGGACTTGACCAGGGCGGACGGCTGGGTAATGGGCTCATCGCGCACGATGACCAGATTACGGATCACCGCATCGTTAAAACGGAAGCCGCTGGTGAGTTCGTCCAGGCTTTCCTGGCTGCACTCAATATTCATGAGCACGTAGTGAGCCTTGTGGATTTTATTGATGGGATAGGCCAACTGGCGGCGGCCCCAGTCTTCCAGACGATGGATGTGGCCACCCTTTCCCTCAATAATCGTGCGGTAACGCTCGATCATGGCGGGAACTTGTTCGCTCTGGTCAGGGTGGACCAGAAACACGATTTCATAGTGTCGCATACGGCTCCTCATGGATTAAGCCTCCCCCGGATAAATAACAAGCGGCGGTGAGGCAAGGAGTAATTAAAATAATTACTTAGGAAAACAACTGCGTATTTTAGGCCAGGCACCGAGTTCAAGCAAGCGGTTATTGGGTGCTCGTATCACATGGGGCGCTGCAGGTGCCGTCCCTGGGCGAAACTATGACCGGGCTGGCCAGATCACTGGCCGTGAGCGTCTACGTGATATTCACCAGCTTATGGTCGGGCGGCCACAAGTGTGTCCGGACTCACGCTGAGCGGGACATTGGGTAGTAGTGTCCTTGACGATTACCTTGAACGTGCCGCTGCTGCTATTGCCCGACTTATCCGTGGCGATGACGGTGACGAGCGTTGTAACCAGCGGGATTGCGCGCCCCCAAGGATGCGAATAAGTAATCGCCGGAGCGGGGTCGGCGATATGGTGGCCGTAGCTAGAGGATAATGTACGATCGCGCCCTGCGGCGAGGTGGCCTCGACGGTAATATCGCCGGGCACGGTTAACACAGGCAGCGTGGTCTTCCACGATAATGGGAATGTCGATGGTGCGCTGATTTCCGAAGCGGTCATATACATGACAACACGCCACCCGCCGATACTCACCAGTGAGCCCGGTTGGCTCAACTCAAACTCAATGGTGGGATTGGAATCCACCAAGGCCTTGGCAATGATTTGATAATCGATCCGATTATGTCGCCATTTTTACGAAACCTTTTGGGACATCCGAGCCCCCAAAAGGAGTAAAAATTAGCGACACTCTATGCCTTCGGCGGCCCGCATTCATCCTCCGTCCGCGGCGACGCAGCACTCACGCGCAGACTCCACAAAACAGGCCGGCTATGCGGGGGGGGTCGTACTACGCTTCGCGTCCCTGTACTCCTTCGGCGAAGTCTGTTACGGTGGAGTAGAGCTACCGATTAGCAGCTCACATCAAATTACTCGCGCGGCTGGTATCAACGCAACGTCTTCGAGATCACCCTCTGCCCGCGAGGGCCTGTTGTAGCTGGTTTTTCTCGAAGATTGACACCAATAAAATCTGTAGCATAGTGTAGAGCGAGCATCCAATTGAAGCTCCTTCTTGATGATGGCGACCAGCACGTAAGTGGAGACGGCGCACCAGACCTGCGTCTTCACCGCGTTCTCGCTGTTGCCGATAAAACGCTTGATGCGCAGATGCTGTTTGATCCACTTGAAGAACAACTCCACGCTGCCAGCGGCTTCGGTAAAGCGCAGCAATCGTCAATGCAGGCAGGGCGGTATTGTTGGTCAGAAATACCAGCGTCTTGCCGGATTCCGGGTCTTTGAAGCGGATGCGCCGCAACTGCTCGGGATAATCCTGTGCGACGTAATAGCCATGCAGCGCGATGCGTTGATCGCAGATGATGCCGGTGTTGCGGTCGGTCGGCATCGAGTACACCCTGCGCGCGTCCATACCGCGCTTGGCTCGAGTCACGAAGAACGCGCCCGCCTGATGCAGCACGAACAGCCGGGCGAAATCCAGATAGCCCCGATCCATCACGTAGAAGGCGCCCGCCTCGATAGGCAACATATCCAGCACAGTGACCTCGTGGGTCTTGCCGTCCGAGATATGGATGAACGTCGGGATGTTGCCGCGCAGATCCAGCAGCGTATGCAATCGGATTGCCGCCTTCGCCTGCCGAAATGGAGCCCAGTTGAACAACGACAGGCACAGGTCGATGGTCG
>JBDSTW010000143.1:0-3981 GCA_039928055.1 Gammaproteobacteria bacterium
AACGTGAATTTAATCTGTCATGGGCGCACGACTTCCCCAGCCATAATCAATTGGTTGCGGGACAGTGGTGGGGTGCAAGCGACGCCGGCAAGAACCTGCTCTCGCTGGAACAAGGCATTGCCGAGACGCTGGGCATCAAGCTGGGCGATAGCATGACCTATACGGTCGGCGCTAACTCGTTCACCGCGACCGTGGCGAACCTGCGCAAGGTGGACTGGGACTCCATGCGCGTGAATTTTTTTGTTATTACTACCCCGGGCGTGCTGGCGGATTACCCGGCCAGCTATATCACCAGTCTGTATGTGCCGGAAACCCAATCCAATTTGCTCAACGAGCTTGTCCAGGCCTTTCCGAATTTCACGGTGATCGATGTCGCCGCGATTATGACGCAGGTGCGGCGCATCATAGAGCGCGTGAGCCTGGCGGTGGAGTATGTGTTTTTGTTCACTGTGGCGGCCGGGCTGCTCGTACTGTACGCGGCTATTCAGTCCACGCAGGATGAGCGCAGGCATGAGAGCGCTATTTTGCGCACCTTGGGGGCGAGCCGGCGCCGGTTATGGCACGGCCTGATCGCCGAATTTGCCGTGCTCGGTTTACTAGCGGGTTTGCTGGCCTCAATTGCGGCCAGTGCCTTGGGTTATATTCTGGCGAAGCAGGTATTTAATCTGGGATATACCTTCAACCCTGTTCTGTGGATTGCCGGTATGTTGGTGGGAATGTTGGGTGTGGGCCTGGTGAGTATGCTGGGCACGCGTACGATACTGAATCAGCCGCCGCTGGAAACACTGCGCCGCCTTTGAGGAAACTCTGAAAAATCCATCCATGGAATTTTTCAGAGGCGGCCGCTCCTGCGCATCCATGCGCCTGCGGCATTAGGGCTTCCTGCCCGGCAAAAAGCAAAAACGTGGTTTTTGCTTTTCTTCATTTTTTAAACACATACGTATTTAGAAAAATGGCGGTGCGTCCTGCACCGCAGGAACCTCTGACACATCAGGGGTTCCTTGATACAGCGGTGCGCGTTCAGGGCGCCAGGGCTAGAGTCGACTGTGCGGCAAGGGCCTTTTTGCTTTGCAGGGTTTGGTAGAAGCCCAGCACCTTGGAAACGTAATTGATGGTTTCGTTATAGGGCGGAATCTTGTTGCCGTATTTGATAACCGCATTCTCGCCACTGTTGTAAGCGGCAACGGCGAGCTTGAGATTGTTGTCAAACATTTTCAATAGATCACGCATGTAGCGCGTGCCGCCGTGGATGTTCTGGCTCGGATCCTGGCTGTTGGTAACGCCGTAGCGTTTGGCGGTACCCGGCATCAATTGCATCAGGCCCATGGCGCCTTTGGGTGAGCGCGCCAGCGGGTTGTAGCCGGACTCGGCCATGATTACGGCATGAAGCAGGCTTTCATCGACTTTATAATTTCTGGCGGCGGTGCTAATGATGGGGCTGTAGCGCTTGCGATTTGCGGAATTAAACTGACTTATATTCCCTTTGCGCAGGGTTACCGTTGTCTTGGCTTCGCGTTTGAATAATTTGTAGCGGGTATCCCCGATGGCCGGAATATTATGAAAATGCGTTACGCCGTGCTCATCGGTGAATTTGTAAATATCGGCATGCGCTCCTATGGGAGTAAGGAATAGGACGATAAGTGTAATTGTTAGCTTCATAAATACGGTCTTACTCATGATTAATAAACTCCCTGGCTCCGGCCACCGATAGTCTTTTCAACACATCCTGTGAGACTCCCCCGCACATACATTGTCTTCAAAATAAAGCAAAATGCATGAAATTGCAAAAAATGTGATTTCTATCACAATTAGGAAAAGGAGTCAGGCCGGTTCTAATTATAGGCTTTATTCAGTTAAGGAGCGGGTATATGCCTGGATCAGGATACCATAAAATTATCTATTTTATCATTAACTTAGCATTGATCTTAGGCCTTGGCTGGGGTGTTTTGGGTTACGCCGCCGCAGTGGCCGATGCCCCCCGCGTTCCGGCCGCCAGCCCCTCCCAGGCCTATCAGGCTGTGGTTGTTACGGTACCCGGCAAGTACCGTAAGGGGGTATTCAGGGACCGGCGGCAATTACGCGTCCCCTTGGGTGTCCAAATCTCGGTTTTTGCCGCAGGCCTGGGCCAGGCACGGTTTATGGCCCTCAGTCCCGCGGGGGACATCTACCTCAGCGTGCCGTCGGCCGGCCGCGTGCTGGTATTGCCGGATCGCAACAAGGACGGTGTGGCCGACCGCGTGGTGGTGTTCGCCGACGGTCTGGATCGCCCGCACGGCCTGGTGTTTCGTGGCAAGGAGTTGGTGGTGGCCGAGAATGCACGCCTGACCCGTCTTCTCGATACGGATAATGACCTGCGCGCCGACAGTAGAACGACCTTGAGCAAGGATTTGCCCGGCGGGGGCGGGCATTCAACGCGCACCGTGGTGCAGGGGCCGGATGGGAGGCTCTATGTCGCGGCCGGATCCTCGTGCAACGCCTGTATCGAAGAGGACCCGCGCCGCGCCGCGGTAATGCGTTTCCCGGCGCAGGGCGGCAAGGGTGAAATTTACGCGCGCGGCCTGCGCAATACGGTGGGGCTCGCCTTTCACCCCGTTACCGGGGAGTTATGGGGTGTGGACAACGGGCGCGACATGCTGGGTGACGATGTGCCGCCCGAGGAGTTGAACCGCATTATAGCGGGCGCGGATTATGGGTGGCCGTACTGTTTTGGCGCTGCCGTTCCCGATCCGGATCTCGGCACACAGCAGCGTTGCGCGCCCACGCGCCCGCCCACCGTGGCCATGCAAGCCCATTCCGCGCCGCTGGGCATAGCCTTCGGCCAGGGCCTGGCCTTCCCGGAACGGTATCGACAGGCCCTATTAGTCGCATTCCACGGCTCGTGGAATCGCAGCAAACCCACCGGGTATAAGTTAATCGGCATCCCGTTTGCGGCAGGCAAGCCGCAGGGTAAGCCTTTTGATATAATCAATGGTTGGCTGAATGAGGGTAACGCGTGGGGCAGGCCGGTCGATCCGCTGGTAGGGGCGGATGGAGCGCTGTATCTCTCGGATGACAGTGCCGGAGCCGTGTACCGCATTACCTGGGAGGGCGCGCCGCCAAGGCCTTAAATTTCTTGATCCTTAACTATATTAACAGCGTGGCTTAAATGGCAACGAAGCTCATCAAGGCAGGTATCGTCGGCGGCACCGGGTATACCGGCGTGGAATTACTGCGCCTGTTGGCCGGCCATCCGCAGGTTGACCTGAAGATAGTCACTTCGCGCGGCGAGGCGGGCATGGCGGTTGCCGAGCTGTTCCCCAATTTGCGCGGCCATGTTGATCTGCCTTTTACCGCACCGGACAGCGCCGCGCTAAGTGCCTGCGATGTCGTGTTTTTTGCCACGCCGCACGGCACGGCCATGGGCATGGCGGCGGAATTACTGGCGACCGGCGTGCGCGTCATCGATCTCTCCGCGGACTTTCGGCTGAAAGATGCCCAGGTATGGCAGCGCTGGTATAACACGCCCCACACCAGCCCTGAATTATTGCAGGAGGCCGTGTACGGCCTGCCGGAGGTGAACCGGGCCTTGATCAAGGACGCCCGGCTGATCGCCGTGCCGGGTTGTTATCCGACTTCGGTGCAGTTAGGCCTGTTGCCCTTGCTGGAGCAAGGCTTGGTCGATCCCCAGCACCTGATCGCCGACGTCAAGTCGGGCGTCAGCGGCGCGGGGCGCAAGGCCAGCCTCGACTTATTATTATGCGAGGCCAGCGAGAGCCTGAAGGCTTACGCAGTCGAAGGTCATCGGCATATGCCCGAGATCCGGCAAGGGCTGGAGCAGGCGCTGGGCGCGCCGGTCGGGTTGACCTTTGTTCCGCATTTAACCCCGATGATCCGCGGCATACATGCGACCCTGTATGCTGTGTTAAAGAATGTTAAGACCGATCTACAGGCGCTGTACGAGCAGCGTTATGCGCAAGAGCCGTTTGTCGACGTGTTGCCGCC
>JBDSTW010000144.1:0-2634 GCA_039928055.1 Gammaproteobacteria bacterium
TCCAGGCGCAGGCCCGCCACCCAGCCGGGCTTGAAGCCCCACAGCGCCTGGGTGAACCCGCCCCAGTCCTTGAGTGTTGCATCGTCTGTCTGGTAGCGCCGGCTCAGCAACTCGGTATGCCAGGATACAAATGGGAAGCCGCGCTGGCTTTGCGCGGGCTGCCATTTCAGATAGAGATCGGCGCCATGGATCGCCGTGCCGGTGGTGAGGCCGCTGGCATTCGGCCCCCACAAGCCGGAGAAACCCAGGTTCATGGCCACCGTGTCGGACAGCTCCAGGCCATTCAGCCAGCGCGCCGAATAAAGCAGGTCGCTGAGATTGCGCGCATCGCGATCCAGCAGGGTATAGCCGCCGATTTCCTCGCCCCCCTCGGACAAGAAGCTGGTCACTGTTTCACCGTTGGGGTTCTGTGCTCCGAAATAGAGCTCCGCATACCACGGCAGGGGGGTGAGCCAGGCAACGCGCGCGCCTTGACTGCGCAGGCCGTCGCCGCCGAACAGACGCGACAATATCAGCGGCTGATCCACGAAGGCCCAGCTATGCGGATGCTGCGGGTTGTGGCGGCCAAACTCGGTGAAGTACTGGCCGCCTTTAACCTGCAATCCAGCGGGCAGGCCGCGCGTGGTGAAAAAAGCCTCCTCCAGTTCTACCTTGGTCTCGCCGCCCGCATCAATCTGGAAGATCAGGCTGGCCTGCGCGTCGAAGTAAGGGTCCACCGTTCCGCTCAGGGTAAGCTCCACGTTCTGCACCGTGAAGCCGTTCCGGTTGGGGTCGTGCCCGCCGACCTGCAAGCCTTCCAGGGCTGCATTGTCCACGCTCGATCCACCAGCGGTGAACAGGCTGCTCAACCCTATCTGGATAGGGCTGTGGCCGCCCGGCGGCGGCGCGGCGGTGTGGGCGGGTGTGGCCGGCGGCGGGGCCTGTTGCGCTGTGCCCTCCATGGCGCTAAGGCGCGCCCGCAAAGACTTTATTTCCTGCTCGTGGGACTGTTGCATACGCAGCATCTGCTGTTCGATCTGCTGCAGGCGCTGCTGCGATACCTCGGCGTCATCGGCCAGGATGACGCCTGCATAGCCAAGCAGGCAGGCGGCCGCAGCCACCTGCGAGAAGCGGCTGAAACCACACGATTTCGGCATCGCGCGGAATGAATCCGCGCTGGCGACCAAAGGGGGTGAGGCTGCAAAGCAGCCGAACGGGTGTATAGGACGTACACCCTGGGCTTGCGCGGGAAGCACGAAGCGTAGCGCGCAAGGCTGGCGCCACTCCCCTTTGGAAACCCCATTGCCAAGGAGCCCGCGGCAAGACTGAGGGGAACAGATTTTATTCAACATACACTACTCCTGTATCCGGTCAAAAACCAAGCCCACGGCGCGCTATGTACTGGCGAGCCGTGGAGGCGAACTACGGAAGAAACAGATCAGGAGGGTAAGGGAGGGGCGCGGATAGGCCGCAGGTGCAGCGAGGTCTGGATGTAAGGCGCGGCGGCGTTTAAGGCTAAAACGAGGACCAGAATAAGCAGTAGAGCGGGCGGGGCGGGCGCGCACAATAACGCGCCCGGCACATGACTGAGCTGACATTCGCTGTGACCGGTAGGGCCGCCGCTACCCTGTTCCAAGTCGTGCTGGCTGACATGCAGGGCGGCAAACACCAGCGAAAAGGCCAGCAGCAGGCTCAGTAGTCTCAGCAGTCTGCCGGGGTAGGTGCGGTTGCCGAACGGTTGCGCGCGCATCAAGGACTCAGTCGTGCAAGGTTTTTGTTGCGATATCATGAATAGCGCCTCAACGGCATAATAACCGGGGCATTCTCTAAATGCAATAGAGTTGCATAACACGGTTATCTATGCTGAAATAAACACAGCGACAGAAGTATTGCCGTATCCAGCAATAGAAACGAAAATCCGTCGCTCCCGCGAAAGCGGGAGCCCAGTAAGGTCTTCTGGATTCCCGCCGGAGCCTGTCCCCGCGCAGGCGGGGGCGGGAATGACGGCAAAGTGGTTTTTTATTTCTACTGCTGTATTTAGAAACGAGGAATCCGGTACCAAATATGGCCATCTTATTTTCTAACGCCGCTGAGGATATGATCCGGCACAGGAGTGCGCGGGTAACAACGGCGCGCGTTCAGGTGCTGGCGGCTTTGCTGAAGGCGGGGCGCGCGTTGACTCACCATGAAATAGAAAGCCGCCTTAGCCGGACCCACGCTATTGATCGGGTCACCATATACCGTGTGCTGGAATGGCTGACCCGTCAACGCTTCGCCCACAAGATTCCGGGCGATGATCGAGTGTGGCGGTTCAATGTGGCGGATGAGGAACATGCCGGGCAGCATGCGCATTTCAAGTGTAACTGCTGCGACAGAGTATTTTGCCTGAAGGACACGGGCAACATCCATTCGGTTAAGCTGCCTTCAGGCTATCGCGCGCAGCAGCTTGAATTGACCGTTAAAGGCTTGTGCGCCGAATGTTTACCCGGAAACAAGCTGCACAAGCTTTCCGCTAACAAGAAGCCGCCGTGCAAGTTGGCGAACTACCCACAAGCACTGGGTAAATGAGCCCTTTTTTATTGTCTTAAAATGCAACCGTGTTACATATGTAAACGGCGCGCAAGCAACTTTGAATTCTGATCGAGAAAAATCAGC
>JBDSTW010000145.1:0-2362 GCA_039928055.1 Gammaproteobacteria bacterium
CGGTCGTGCAACAAACCTTCGCCACGGCCTCCGAGGCGGCCGGTTACGATGTGTGGCACCTGGCCGCGCACGGCCCCGAGGCCGAGTTAAACCTTACCCATAACACCCAGGTAGCGATGCTGGCCGCGGGTGTGGCCGTGTGGCGCGTCTGGCAAGCGCAATCCAGCGTTGTTCCCGCGTTTATGGCAGGTCACAGCCTGGGCGAATACACCGCCCTGGTTTGCGCAGGCGCGTTGGACTTTGGCGACGCTATCCGCCTTGTGGCATTGCGCGGCCGCTACATGCAGGAGGCGGTTCCCGCCGGTGCCGGGGCGATGGCCGCGCTGCTGGGGCTGGACGATGAGCAAGTGGTCGAGATCTGTCGCCGCGCCGCCGAAGACGAAATCGTGGCCGCGGCCAATTTTAATTCGCCGGGGCAAGTGGTGATTTCAGGCCATGCGCATGCGGTTGCGCGCGCGGTGGAGCGTGCCAAGACGGCAGGGGTCAAGCGCGCTATCATGCTACCGGTCAGCGTCCCCTCGCATTGCGCACTGATGCAACCCGCGGCCCTGCGTTTTGCCGAGCACTTACATAAAACGACCTTTATGGCGCCGGCTGTTGCGGTGATTAATAATGTCGATGTAGCTGTCTGTACCGAACCCGCGGCCCTGCGCGATGCCCTTGTGCGCCAGCTTTACAGTCCGGTGCGCTGGTCGGCCATTATCCGCACCCTGGCGGACAGAGGTGTGAGCACGCTACTCGAATGCGGTCCGGGAAAGGTGCTGTCCGGCCTGAATAAGCGCATCGACACGCGCCTTGAAAGCTATGCGCTGGAGAATAAGGCCGGCTTGGAGCAGGCGCTGGACAAGCTTGGGGTTAACTCGAATAAGGAATTGGAACATGCTGCTGAAAGATGAAATTGCCTTGGTGACCGGGGCGAGCCGGGGCATCGGCCTGGCCATTGCCTTGGAACTCGGGCGCCAAGGGGCGACAGTCGCCGGCACCTCTACCTCAGAAAATGGTGTAGATTTCATTAATAAGGCATTGAAAAAAGAGAATATTAAAGGCTGCGGATACGTGCTGAATGTGAACGACCAAGCGGCGATCAATGCCGCGTTACAGGCAATCGAACAGGCCTTTGGGCCGCCCACCATTTTGGTCAATAATGCCGGCGTTACGCGCGATAACCTGTTGATGCGTATGAAGGATGAGGAGTGGAATGAGATTATCGAGACCAACCTCAGCTCGGTATACCGCTTAACTAAAGCCTGTGTAAGAGGTATGATGCAGGCGCGCCGCGGGCGTATCATCAGTGTCAGCTCCGTGGTGGGCGTTATGGGCAATGCCGGGCAGACCAATTATGCTGCGGCAAAGGCCGGTATCATCGGATTTACCAAGGCGCTGGCGCGGGAGGTCGGTACCCGCGGCATCACCGTCAACGCGGTCGCACCCGGATTTATCGATACCGATATGACGCGCGCACTGAGTGAGCAACACCGTAATGCGCTATTGGAGAAGATACCGCTGAATCGCTTGGGCCAGATGGAAGAGGTGGCTGCGGCAGTGGCCTTCCTGGCCTCGCCCGCGGCCTCTTATATCACCGGTGAGACATTGCACGTGAATGGCGGCATGTTTATGTCATAAGCCGTGCAATTTTAACAAGATGCACAATTCTTATCGGGATTTACCCGGTCTATAATCTTTTATTCTGGCTTCACCCGGAACTTTCCCATAAAATATCCGCATAATTCGTTTACTAAAAGTAGGGAGGATGTATTGGTCATGAGCAATGTCGAAGAACGCGTCAAGAAAATCGTTGTCGAACAGCTTGGAGTCAAGGAAGAGGAGGTAAGCAACGAAGCTTCCTTCGTGGATGATCTTGGCGCGGACTCGTTAGACACTGTGGAGTTGGTAATGGCTCTGGAAGAAGAATTTGAATGCGAGATCCCCGATGAATCCGCCGAAAAAATAACTACCGTGCAAGAGGCGATCGACTACATCAATACCCACCAGGGATAATTACCGCAAAGACGTAAACTTTATTTCAGATTATAAAGGCCGCCCACGATGAACTGGCGCGGCCTTTATTTTTTGCACCTCGGTAGGAAAGAGCCATGGCGGAGAAAAGACGCGTTGTTATCACCGGGCTGGGCATGGTATCGCCTGTGGGCCTCACCGTGCAGGAATCCTGGCGCAACATCCTGGCGGGCAAGAGCGGCATCGGACCGATCACCCATTTCGATACCGCCGAGTTCACTACGCGCTTTGGCGGCAGTGTCTGGAATTTCGATGCCGGCCATTACATCCCGGCCAAGGATATTAAAAAAATGGATCCCTTTATCCATTACGGAATTGCCGCCGGCAAACAGGCCATCGAGGATTC
>JBDSTW010000146.1:0-2031 GCA_039928055.1 Gammaproteobacteria bacterium
GCAGAAAATGCGTCTGGATGAAGGCGCCCAGGCGTAAACCGATCTCGTTTTTGCGCTTGGGGATAATCGCCGTGTGCGGAATAGGCAGGCCGAGCGGATGCGCGAACAGCGCGGTGACGGCAAACCAGTCGGCCAGACCGCCGACCAGCGCTCCCTCTGCGAAGGCGCGGATATAGTGGAATACGGGGTGGAGTTCAATAAGCAGCGTAGTTGCGACAAACAGTAATGCGGCAACCACCAGCCACAACGCTGCCCAGAACTTCATTCTTGCCGGGCCCGTCCCGTTAAGTTCCGTGCTTGCTGCCCTGCGTGACGATTGTGGCGCTGATGGCATGGAAATCCTGGTTCGTTAAAATATGTTACATCCCAAGGACTGGCCATTGCGCGCGTGATGTAGAGCAGGAGTAAAACAGCGATTGGCCGCTCATTACTTTTATCTATACGCCCAGTGATGCTGTATGTTGCCGCGAGCGATAAACGTAGCACAATCACAGGTCATGCGCCATTACCATCCGCGCGAGGCAGGCGTTCCAAGTCATCGAAGAATTCGACCATGCCCGTCTCCAGCGAATACTCGGCACCAACCACGAGCAGCCCGTCGTGTTGGATCAGTTGTTCCAGAACCTCAGAGCCGTGCCGCAGATGGTCCACCGAGACGCTGACATTCCTGCGCACGCGGGAATCCAGCATGTCGTCGGATCCGCAGAGTTTATCCTGAGCGAAGCCGAAGGGCTTGATCCGACCTACCTATCTGGATCCCGGGTCTCCGCTACGCTGTGCCCGGAATGACGAATAAATCAGAGATTCCTTAGTTTTGTAATTATAAGGGACATTAAAGCGCCGTCTCCGATTTATAAATTACTAATATTTACCTATAGCGTAGCCATGCTGCTTGATGATAGCACCCGCCTCGGCACCGCGCAGATAGCTCAGGAAATCCGCTGCACCCGATTTGGCGGCGCCACGCGTCAGCAATACGGCTTGTTGTTCAAGCGGGACATACAGGTCTTGCGGGACTCTCCATGAACTGCCCCGATCGGCATCGGCCAGGCCCAGAATCTGTGCAAGCGCGATGAAGCCGAGTTCGGCATTGCCGCTTGCCACGAAGTGAAATGTCTGTCCGACGTCTTCGCCCTGAACCAGGCGCGGCTTCAGGCTTTCCCATAGGCCCATACCTTGCAACACCTGCCGGGCCGCGCCTCCGTAGGGCGCTATTTTCGGATTGGCGATGGCGAGATGACGGAACGTGCCGTTCTTTAAGACCTGGCCGTGCGTATCAATAAGTTGTGTTTGCGGACTCCACAGCACGAGTTGTCCAATGGCATAAGTAAAACGGCTGCCTTGCACGGCCAGCCCTTGCTGTTCCAGCAAGAGAGGATGCCGTACATCGGCGGCGAGAAAAATATCAAAGGGTGCGCCGTGCCGGATTTGCGCAAATAATTTTCCGGTGGAGCCTGCGCTGATGTGTATACGATGTCCGCTGTTCGCCGCGAAACTTTGCGCCAGGATTTTCAGGGTGGGGACAAAATTCGTTGCGACCGCAATACTGATTTCGTTAGCTTGTGCGCCAGGCATGGATATAAACAGGGAAAATGCCAGCACGCATTTTAGACGCCAATGGCTGATATAAATTCCGGTGCGGTGCGCGTATTCGCTATTAAATGTTGCGCTGAATAGTTTACGCAGCATCTTTATAAAGCAGAAATTCCAGCAGCGCCTTCTGAGCATGCAGGCGGTTCTCCGCCTCATCCCACACCACGCTCTGTGACCCGTCGATGACATCGCCGCTCACTTCCTCGCCTCTGTGGGCGGGCAGGCAATGCATGAACAGGGCGTCGGGCTTGGCATGCGCCATCAATCCGGCGTTTACCTGGTAATCGGCAAAGACACGCTTTCGATCCGTTTGCTCATGCTCCTGGCCCATGCTCGCCCAGACGTCGGTAACCACGAGATCGGCGTTTTGCATCGCATCGCGCGGATCGCGCAGCAGCGTGGCGTGTCCCGCCGCACTCTGAACGGTGGCGGCATCGG
>JBDSTW010000147.1:0-8349 GCA_039928055.1 Gammaproteobacteria bacterium
CGCGTAGTAGACCGACCTATTTACAGCTTGCGCCTGGTAAAGATCCATTTTTGGACGCATAACATCGGGTTGTTAGGCATGGTGGCGTCCTTCGTCGCCGCAGGCACCGTCGGCGGTTTGGCAGGCATGGATATGACGGCGGACGAGGTCAGTTCAACAGTGCGTCCCTTCATGATAAGCGTCGGCATGTTCGGGCTGCTGGTACTGACGGCCAATGGCATATGGGCCTACAACCTGTTTCGCACCGGGCGAGGCTGGGGTAACGAACATGGCTAAGTTAATGCTGCTGGGCACGACCTTATTACTGGCGGTTTTGCTGTCCGGTTGCCCGGAAGGGTCGGCCTTGCAGGTAGGTGCCCAAGCACCCAGTATCCAGACTAAAACTTTGGCTGACGTCGGCGGCGACTTCAGCAAAATAACCACCTACCGCCAACCCGATGCGCGCATGTATCAATACTCGCTCGACCAGGCCCTCAAGCTGGGCAAGCCCATCGTTGTTGCATTCGCCACCCCCGGTCATTGCACGCCGTGCGACGGGCAATTGCAGATGTTGAAGGCGATGCTCGATAAGTATCAATCCCAGGTCATCTTTTTACACATGGATCAGTATCAGAACCCGGGCGCCTATAAGGCCTTCCGCGTCATGGGCGATCCGTGGACATTCGTTATCGATAATCAGCGCATTGTGCGCTATGTCCAATCGGGGCGCATGATATACCAGGAATTGGACGTGGTCGTGCGCGATGTTCTAAAAGCCCAGGCCGGGTGATCGGTGGGCGGGCAAGTACTTTACCGGCTGGTCCCGGATCGCAAGGGCGTGGTCTGGGATCTGCTGCTCTATGTTCCGACCGTGGTAATACTTGCCCTGATCGCCCTCAAGCTCTGGTATGGCGCCAACCATGAATGGGCGTATGTCTTGTTTTTCATGGCCTCATTTTTCTTTATCGCGGGCGCCAACCGCATCTTGAAGACCCGCTTAATGGTCGTTTCCAGTGCGCCCATCGCGCTGGATATCGGTACAGACCGGGTGCGCGTAGCGCTACGCGGCGGAGAACAGATCGATCTGGTCAAGGGCCTGCGCTATTACGCCGATACCCAAGGCAAATCCTTCGCCTTGACGGGAACCGATGTCTTGGGCAGGCGCCAGCAATACATATTTCACCGCGGCAATTTTGTTAAGGAGGCCGATTTTACGGATATAAGTGGCCGCTTAAAGCTTTATCAATAGCCTGGTGGATCACCTGTGCCGCCTGCGGCGCAGGACATCCCAGGCCATAAAGGCCATAACCAGGGCGCCGAGCAGGCACACGACGGCAATAATCGTGTATTCGGTGGCCGTGGAGACCAAGCCGCCGATGAACATATGCACCGAGAAGCCGAGCACGGTCAGCCCGGAGAACGCAACCAGCAGGTAAATTAAGAGTTCTTTCATAAAAAATTTATAAATGTCCGTTTTCCATGTTGCAATTATTCAGGTGCTGGGGTAAATTTCATCCGCTTTACAAAACGTCGCTTGAAGTAGTGTCCGGCATAAAAAATACGGTCTGGAGATATAGTATGGCAAAAACCTCATCTGGAATGGTAAGAAAATCACTCTTACTCAGCGCTGTGGTAGGAATGGTTGTGGGCATGGGCAACGGAAGCGTTTTCGGTATTTACCTGATGGCGAATCTGGGGCGTGGCAAATTCACCAATTGGGGTGGTTGGGATTCCTATACACCCACCAGTTTTAATGGTTTCATGACTTGGACCATGCTGGTGTTCGGGGTCGCATTTATTGTGATTTTATTGATGGCCCTACATGGCCATGATAAAATGGCGCGGAAGAGGGTTGGCGGCGCGGGTCATTAGTCCGAGTCGGTTTTGCCGGGGCATAAATCAGGTTTCAGTCTCATTTCGGAGCACATTTAATGGCATATTTAGCGACTTTTGCCGGTATCTTGAGCATGGTAATTGCCTTCTCAAGCATGTGGCTTGCATGGTATTTACTAACCCCTTGTCAGGTATGCGGCAAGTGCGGTACTCGCGGATTAATCACACCTTGCTGTGCGTCGGATAAGAAATCAAATAGTTGAGTACGGCGGCCGCGATTGACGGCCGGGTGTTTTGGGGCGGTGCGTTAGAACGAGTGTTGGAACTCTACTGAGGTATTATTTTCATGTTGCAGAAATATCTATTCGCAAAAAATGAGGACATCCCGGCGGGAACGTCGTCGATATTTTTCGCATTCTCGGCCATTGTCTGGTTTGTTATCGGGACTGGTCTCGGTACATTCAATGCCGCCAAATTAGGCTTCCCGGATTGGATAACGGGCTATCAGATGTTTGCCTTCGGCAAGATGCGCCAAGTGCACGTTATGGCGGTCATCTTCGGCTGGATATCAATGGCCTTCGCGAGCGCCATGATGTACATCACCCCGGCGCTCGGTAACACCAAGCTATGGTCGGAAAAGCTCGGCGTCTGGAGCTGTCTGAACTGGAACATCGGACTCGCAGTCGGCCTGATAACCATGTGGATGGGCATGACCTCGGGGCGTGAATATTCCGACTTTATTTACCCCATTGACCTTATCTTCCTGTTCTTCGTGCTAATCCCCGTGTCGCTCAATGTGTGGATGACCATCGCACATCGCCGTACCCAGGGTATCTACACCACCAACTGGTTTTTCGCCGCCTCCAGCTTCATGTTTATTATCGTGCTGCTGGTCGGAAACCTGCCGGAATATTTCCACCTCACGGGCTTAACCGAGGCCTATCTCACCTGGTGGAATGCACATAATATTTTGGGGCTATGGATTACGCCGGTGGCCGCAGCCATTGCCTATTACACCATTCCGAAGATCACCGGTAATCCGCTGTACTCGCATCGCATCGGACACTTGCATTTCTGGTCTATCGTGATCTTCTACTCCACCCCGGCGGCACATCATCTGATGTCTGCCCCGTTGCCCGAATGGCTGAAGTCATTCGCCTCGGTGGAAGGTGTGCTGATCCTGGTGCCGGCGATTGCCTTCGTCTCGAATATCCTGCTCACCATGCAAGGCAAGTGGAATATGTTCGTTGAGAACATCGAGACGCGCTTCACGGTGACGGGCGTGCTGCTGGCCATACCGTTAAATATGCAGGGCGGTTTTCAACAGACCCGCTCCATCAACTGGTATATCCACGGCACCGGCTGGATCGTGGCCCATGCGCATCTGGCGCTGCTGGGCTTCTCCACGTTCATCGAAGTTGCCGCCGTCTACTACGGCATGCAGACCTTGATGAAGCGCAAGCTTTACTCGCTGGCGCTGGCTAACTTCCATTTCTGGATGCTGCTGATCGGCTTCTCGATTTACTGGATATCCATGACTATCGCCGGCTTGATTCAAGGCGCGGGCAAGATTTACGAGGTTCCGTACATCGATATCGTGGTGGCCGAGCATCCGTATATGATTGCGCGCTGGTTTGGTGGTACTTTAGTGTTCTTGGGCAACTGCGTCTGGTTATATAACATGTATATGACGGCGCGCGTAGGCACTCCATTACCGGCAGGACGTATGGCGCATGAACTGGCCTACGAGCGTTAAGATAAAATAATGATCTCGTTCATCAAAATTACTAATGTAGGGGAGGAGGTCTGGCGTGGCCTTTAGAGAGTATAAAATTGGTTCAGTAATGTTTGGAGTGGCATTGTCGCTCTCCATGGCCATTACGTTGGTTATGCCCAGCTACAACATTATTGCGGTAGGTGCTACCGCGACCGCTTTAGACAAGCAGCTAACGTACGGGCAAGTCAGCGGTTTCAGCTTTCACGATCCTTTTTTGAAGGGCGAGGGCAAGCCGAAAAAAGTGTTGTTAAAGCAGGACCCGATGACCGGCGCCCCTATGGAGTCAATGTACGCCTACGTCTTCTCTGCTGACACACCGTTCCCCAGCGGGATTCTGCACCCGCAGGTATTGGGTAAAGGGGTGCGCGAGCTGAGCATCGAGCAAGGCAAGATCAATGACGCCCTGACGCCGGGAGGCGCAGTCTTCGTAGTTAAAGAGGGCGAATTTGAGGGCAAGCCATATCCTTATATAGAAAATGCTACGGCCACCAAGGGTTGGAAACCGGATGAGGTGCTGAAAAGCGCAGGCGATGCCAATACCATTTACGCGGGCGCCGGCAAGCAGATGTTCGTGCGCGAAGGTTGCTGGTGGTGTCATACCTTGCTTCCCGAGCAGACCCAGGACTTCCAGGTATTTGGACCGCCACCGTTACTCGGCGATTTTAATGGCGAATCCCCGACGGCCTTTGGTTCCGATCGTAAAGCACCCGACCTTCTGCATGTGGGTTCACGCAACTCGTCAAAAGAATGGATGATGCTGCACTTCTTCAATCCGCGCCTGGTGCAGCCGCATTCCATCATGCCGCGCTTTGATTATCTATGGGGCGAGACCGATGCAAACGGTGATAAGATCAATTACGATGCCTGGCGTAAGGCATACATCGAATACCGCAATGGCGAACGCGTGATGCCGCCCGATGTGCCGGCTTATCGCAGCGACAGTGAAATTCGATATCTTATCGATTTTGTATTGAATTTGAAGTAGGAGGACCTGTCATGACATGGCATTTTAAGAAACCGTTACATAGCCTTACGACCGAGGAGCAAAACAGGCGGGCGATGGAGTTATGGGAATATGAGAGCATGGGCGGGATTATGGAGAACAACAACCGCTTGCCGTTGCCGGTTGTGTATCTGCTGGTGCTGACCATAGTGTCCGCTTATCTCCTGACCTTTCCGTTATGGGGCCAGCGTCCGACGGCTGCCATCTATGAAGAGTATGTGGCGCTGATGGATACTCCTGAAGTGGAGGCGCTTCCTAACGATGCCGCTCGCATGGATTACATCGTAAAAACGGTTAAGGAGCGCGGCTCAGCGCATCTGCAAGAGCAAGCGCGCCATCCGGTAACCATGGATGATCTGCGCATATTCAAGCCGATCATTGCCGACCTCAAGGCACAGAATGCCCGTCTCGAGGAGCAAACCGTGCTGGGCAATCGCACGGTGCTGGCGAACTTCGAAGGCAATATCCGCGCCGATGGCAGCGTGGTGCGTGCCCAGCCCTGGTGGGACACCGGTTATTTAATTGATATTTTCTACATTATCTACTTCTGCCTGGCGGTGTTGATCGTCATTAAGCGTCTGCCGCCGTACAGTCTCCAGCCCACACACGGGAACGAGCAAGAAGACGATGTCGTGGAAGAGGTTGATACGAGGGGCGCCGCAGGCGGTGGATTAATATATGATAGGAAGGCATCGGCATGATTGAATTAGATAACCCCCCATTGGCATTAATCGGCGTTACCTTGGTGGCATTGATAGTGCCTATTATTTATAGCTTTATCGTGGATCGCTACGCGCCGAATCGTTATCGGGATAAGCTGAAAAAGTAAGCAAGGCCCTGTCCTAATGTAAGCCAACAATGCCGCTCTATGAGCGGCATTGTTTTTTTTTGAATCGGGAATTAAGTCTTTAATATCGAGCCACACCGTGACCCGATCGGAAAGCCGCTAGATCAACTATAATGACCAGCATGAAAGTAGCTGTCGAAGTAGCACCCAGTTTGCCGCAAGGTGATCCTTTGGCTGTTAATGATTCGACTTCAACCGTACAGATTCAGTCGCCGTTAAGCGAATATACGGGGATTGAGAGTCTTCATAGCCAACAATTCAGTGTAGGTATCTTTTTCTTCCTGGTGCTCACCGTCATGCTGTTCGCCGGGATCGTGGTAGCATTTATGAGGGGCAAAAATTCATTAAAATCCGGGGAGAAGTGGCTATTCGCCTGGATTTTCTTTGGAATATTGGTGTCTATAGTATTTGGTGCATTACAGTTGCTTGGCGGTTATCTCTTCTAAGAGGGCTTATATATGAATACGGACATGCTTGCTGACGGCTGGACGCTTTACCTGTGGCTGGTAATAGGCGCCCTGATAATTGTGGCGGTAATATTCGGTATTCGTTGGGCGTTCCGCAATGAACAGTTTGACGAAGACATTAAGTACGTGATGTTTAACGAAGATGACCAGGACAGGATGTCGCCTGAGGATTACAAGAAAAGCCAGGAAGTTGTAGCTGAGCAAATCAAGCGCCGCGATGAGTTGCTAAGAGAGCGGGCGAATAATAAATAGGATGCGTAAGGGCGAAAAATGGGTGCTCGGGATTATCGGCGCTGTTGCAGTTTTTGCTATGGCAAAGAATATCTGGCAGCTGAGTATCAGCACGGAAGCAGATCCGGGCATTCCCTTTTACAGCACGGCATCCCCTGCCCTGAGCCGGGCGGGTTCGGATATTTACCGAAGCTTGCGATGTAAAGATTGTCACAGTTTATGGACGGTGCGCAATATGCTGGAGTTTGTCCCTGCGCCCGCTCTGGACGGCATCGGTTCGTTACGCAACGAAGCCTGGTTTTACGCCTATTTCTCCGCGCAGAATCCGCAATCGATCTTGCCCACGCGCTTGAAGCAGGAATATCAAATGCCCTCCTATGCGCATCTTCCCGAACAGGATCGCAGGGTGCTGGCCGCATACATGGCCAGCCTGAAGGTCAAGGATTGGTATCTGGAAGAAACTAAAAAGGCAGAGTACGAGAAACTAACCGGCAAGGATTACCCCGCGGACGCGCGCTGATAATACTCGTCAATCCAAATTCCTTTGTAACATCTCCATTGAAGAAACCGGCACCTCACTCACACCCCCATCTATCGGCAACCGTCCGCGAGAGACGCAAGCGCTATCTGTTCGCGACTCTGGTAACCTGCGCGGCTTTAGCGATGATCGGCGGGACCGTGCATGTCGTGCAGCTCGGCGCCAACCGCATGGCCGATATGCGCAGCAAGGCCACCTATGACCTCAAGGAAGAGCGCTCGCGCATCCGCGCGGCGGGTGAAACCGCTATGCTTATGGCCCAGCAGGGGAACTATCAAGTCGCCCGTTACACGGCGGAAGAGGTGGCAAATTTACTGTCGCTAGATCAATGGAAAGAGATTGAGATAACGATAAGTATCCCTGCGGGCGAGTTCATCATGGGAACGGACAGTGTGCAGTCGAATGAGCAAAATCATCCGCAACGCAAGGTTAGCCTTCCCGCCTACAAAATCGATAAATATCCTGTTACCAATGCACAATACGCGCGCTTCATAGCGGCTACCGGGCATCGCCCGCCCAGTGCATGGGCTAACGGGAAAATCCCCAGCGGCAGAGAATTGCACCCGGTGACCCTGGTATCCTGGCACGACGCGAATAGATACGCGCAGTGGGTGGGCAAACGCCTGCCCAGCGAGGCAGAGTGGGAAAAGGCGGCGCGCGGCACGGACGGGCGGCGTTGGCCCTGGGGCAATGTGATGGACCCGAGCAGGTTAAACACCTACTACAATGTCGGCAGCACTACACTCGTGACGGCCTATCCGCAGGGCGCGAGTCCGTACGGGGTGATGGATATGGCGGGGAATGTGAGCCAATGGACGGCGGACGATTTTCTGCCCTATCCCGGCACGGACGCGCCGCAAGATCTGTTCAAGGCCAAGGCGGGCGTAGTCAGTTCCGCCGCAGACCGTTCCTTAAGAGTGCTGGACTTGATCACCACGGATGCGCGCTATAAAAGCATGCGCGGCGGTTCCTGGAAGAGCGATCCTTTCTCCACGGCAAGCTATCACCGCAATTATTCCTTGCCCAATTACGCCTCGGATTTTTACGGATTCCGCTGTGCACAAGATATTGCAGGAGCATCATGATAAAGAAAGCCGCGTGGGGATTAGCCCTGCTGTTACCTATGCTGAGCAATGCGGCCTACGCAATAGACAGTTACCGCTATCTCCATGTCAGCATCGAAACACCTTGGCGCATCTTCCTGTTTTTATTGATTGGTATTTTGGCGCCATTTGTTGTCATGGTGTGGCTATACTGGCGCCACGCCAGGCGCGATCACGATAAAGATCATCATGACGATTAAATCAATCTTGGTCGGAAAGACAGGCTGGCAGCGAGCGGGAATGGCGATAATGATGTTAATGCTACTCGGCCTGAGCATTCCCGTGCCGGCCCAGGATAGCCACCGTGTATTGCAAGCCTTCGAAAACCAGGCCGAAAAAAAAGGACAACTGAACGACACGCTCACAATCAGCACCAAAGAAAAACAGAAGATCCTGTTCTTCATGGGCATTTTCTTGTTGATCGGGCTGCTGACCACGGCGGGGCTGGGCATTGCCATGGGCGTCTATGGCAAACCGGTATTTGTCGCGCATATGCTGTTCGCGGGTCTGAGTGTAACCTTGGCCGTGATACACGCCATCGTTGCGATGGTGTGGTTTTTCCCGTTCTGAA
>JBDSTW010000148.1:0-2941 GCA_039928055.1 Gammaproteobacteria bacterium
CATGGATTGTGCAAGGTCGATAAGATCGGAGGCGGTTTTTTGTTTGAGTTCGGTAAGATTCATCAATATCTGCTTTAGGTGAGTAACAGGCGAGGTGCTTAAGCGCCAAAAGGGCACTTGGAAGTATGCGTGTTACGGGTTGGGGAGTACTGCCGGTGGCGGCAGGTTTTGTTTCAAGACTTAACTACTGACCGCAACATTAACATCAAAGCTGATTGCCGTCCAGCCCTAATTCGGGACGCGCCGCGCGCCGTGAATGAATGACATTCTTAAATATTTGCGTCGATAAACGCCGTTAATTGAGATTTTGATAAGGTACCTACTTTGGTGGCCTCCACATTGCCGCCCTTGAACAACATCAAGGTCGGAATGCCGCGGATACCGAATTTTGGCGGCGTGGCCGGGTTCTGATCAATGTTGAGTTTGGCGATTTTTATCTTGTCTCCATATTCCACCGCGATCTCATCCAGAATAGGGGAAATCATTTTGCATGGCGCACACCAATCCGCCCAGTAGTCCACCAATACCGGTCCTGCGGCCTTGAGCACTTCGTCCTCAAAGTTTGCATCGGTAACGTATACGATAGGTCCGCTCACGCTGTGTGCCTCAATTAAATTAGATGACGGGTAGGGTGGATTTGAGTAGATCTGATTGTGTTCTACGCGAGCGATCAGCGCCTTGCAACCGTATGTCCATTATATACATTTGAGCCGATTTTACGCTGCATTTCAAGCCCAAACCGGGAATGATTCTGTTATCCTTACATATTATGAGCGACAAACATCTAACCGACATCGCGTTTTCCAGCTTCGATCTGCCGAAAGAGCTTCTTCAGGGTATCGCAGATGCTGGCTTCGCCTATTGTACACCGATTCAGGCCGCGGCCTTGCCGCTGGCGCTGAATGGCCGCGACGTTGCGGGGCGCGCGCAGACCGGTACCGGCAAGACCGCCGCGTTTTTGCTTGCGGTCATGCATCACTTACTAAAGCAGCCCGCATCCCCGGCGCGCAAACAGAATCAGCCGCTTGCCCTGATCCTCGCGCCCACGCGCGAACTGGCCATGCAGATACACAAGGACGCCGAGGTGCTGGGTAAATACGCAGGGCTGCGCATCGGCCTGGTGTACGGCGGCACGGGCTATGACACGCAACGCGCCATGCTGGAGGCGGGCGTAGATATCCTGATCGGCACGCCCGGCCGCCTGATCGATTATCTCAAGCAACATATCTTCGACCTCAAGGCCATACAGGCCATGGTGCTGGACGAGGCCGATCGCATGTTCGACCTCGGCTTCATCAAGGATGTGCGCTTTTTATTGCGCCGCATGCCGCCGCCGGAAAAACGCCTCAGCATGCTGTTCTCGGCCACCTTGTCGTTTCGCGTGAACGAACTTACCTACGAACACATGAATAATGCCAAGCTGATCGAGATCGAGCCGGAAAAGGTCACTGCCGACAAGGTCACGCAGGTTCTTTACCATGTCGGTAAAGATGAAAAAATCGCCTTGTTGCTCGGCATACTTAAAAATATGGATACCACGCGCACCATGATTTTTGTCAATACCAAGGTCGCTGCGCAACGGGTGTGGAGTTACCTGAAAGGCAACGGTTACGGTGCGGCGGTGCTTTCCGGCGATGTGCCGCAACACAAACGCGAACGTCTGCTCGCCGAGTTTCAGTGCGGCGAGCTGGCCATTCTCGTGGCCACCGATGTCGCCGCGCGCGGCCTGCATATTTCCGCGGTAAGCCACGTCATTAACTATGACTTGCCGCAGGACGGCGAGGATTACGTGCACCGCATCGGACGCACGGCGCGCGCCGGCGCGAGCGGCGAGGCCATCAGTTTTGTGTGCGAGCAATATGCCTTCTCGTTGATGGATATCGAACAATACATCGGCCGCAAAATGCCCGTGGCGCGCGTCACCGACGAGCTGCTCATCACACCTTTGCCCCCGGCAAAATTAGATGCAAGTTCCGTGATCGCGCGGCACGGCAAACCGGGTGGCCGGCATCCCCCGCAGGGCGGACGCGGTCAACCATCGAATCCACGCAATCATGGCTCCAGCCGTTCGCGCGGCAGAGGTTAGAGGATCGCCCCATGGCCCGCATACTATTTCCCGATGATACCGAGACCAGTGATCTTCCCGCCATTCAGGAAAAGCTTTCCGAGATCGGCATTGCATTGCGGCATTGGCCGCTGCCGGATAATCCTTACATCACCGAATTGCTGGAACAAGCCGCCCTGGACGATGCGCAGAAAGAGGAATTGCTGCGCGCCGTCGATGATCGCTTTGAGATACTGAAGGCCGAGGCCGGCTTTGTTACGCGTGACATGATCGTGCTGCATGAAGACACGCCGGGCCTTGACGAGATGCTGGGTAAATTCGACAAGGTGCACTATCACACCGATTACGAAGTACGCTACGTCATTGCGGGCCGCGGTTATTTCGGTTTCGTCGATCCCGACGGCGATCAATTCATGCTTGAGGTAAGCGCCGGCGATTACATTAACATTCCCGCCAACACTGAGCATTGGTTCACGCTGGGCGATGCCAGGCGCATCAAGGCGGTGCGTTATTTTATCGACACCAGCGGCTGGAGCCCGGTGTATACGGAACGCCCGGTGGTGTTTGACTAGTGCGGTAGGTCGGTAGGTCGGATCAAGCCCTTCGGCTTCGCTCAGGATAAACTCCGCGGATCCGACATTAGCTAGTAACAGTGCGGTAGCGGTAGGTCGGATCAAGCGTAGCGGATCCGACATTAGCGGCTTGCATCCTGGCATCTTTGCGTTGAATTTATTCCGGACCTCCCCTAAAAATGATCGAAGTCACCTATCGTTTCCCCGCCCACGTGGATGCCGCCAAACAGGCGCAGGTCATCGCCATCGGGCAGACCAGCGGTTCCTGGGGGGCGCAGTTCGCGCATCGCGCAGCCGAACTCGA
>JBDSTW010000149.1:0-9945 GCA_039928055.1 Gammaproteobacteria bacterium
TCGGAATCGGTTACGAGATTTTATCACACAGGAACGGCATTGCAATCGTGGGCGGCGGGGTCATTTTTCCGGGCGGTGGTCGATGAGCAGATGATTATCTTCGCTCCCATTAGGGTGGAAACCACACCGCTGTTGCGATGGGATTAATGGCTGTTGACAAGTGAATTGTTCCGCCGCTGTCCCTAGCCCATCTTTATCGGAACATAACCGTGTCCTGGAGGACTAATCATTATCCATAGTTTATTACCAAGGATACGGCATGAAGACTACTCCACGCTTTTATGAAGGTCGTCACAACGGGGATTCCGAGGGTAGTTCCGGTAGCCTGTCCCGTTCAAGCGGACGGGCGTATGAGGCGCCACGGCCCTGTTCCCAGACCAAGGTCGGCGGCGCACACGGACAGGCGATTGAGGGGCATGAATCCAACATTAATGTCGGCAGGATTGATCGGCTCATCTCGGTTATCGGCGGTGCCGCGCTCCTGACGGATGGTGTGCTGCGGCGCTCCTGGCCGGGTACTTTACTAGCCCTGCTGGGTGGGGCGCTCATAGTGCGCGGGGTTCGGGGACACTCGCCTTCCTACAAGGTCCTCGGCATTAATACTGCGGAGAAAATAGGGATTCAAAAAGGCGTTAAGGGGATAAAGGTCGAAAAAAGTATCCGCATCGATAAATCGCCCGAGGAACTTTTTCAGTTCTGGCGCAACTTTGAAAATCTGGCGCGCTTCATGAAGCATCTTAAATCCGTGAAAATCCTTGATTACAAACGCTCGCACTGGATCGCCAAGGCGCCCGCAGGCACGACCGTGGAGTGGGACGCCGAAATCATCAAGGAGGAAGAAAATCACATGATTGCCTGGCGTTCGCTCGCCAGTGCGGAGGTTAAGAATGCCGGATCGGTATACTTCGAAAGTGATGCGCGCGGCCGCGGCACGGTGGTCCGGGTTATCCTGAATTACGAGCCACCGGCAGGCAGACTAGGTGCTGTTGTTGCAAAATTATTTGGCGAGGAGCCGGCACAACAGATCGAGGAAGATCTGCATCGCTTTAAAAAAATAATGGAGTTGGATTCGCCGCACGATAAAGGTGTGACAGGGTACGCTTGATGGGCGGACCCGCAAAGACCAGAGTGATATTAGTAAGATTGACGACCTAAGAAAACTCTGATTAATTCCATTTCCGTCATTCCCGCGCACGCGGGAATCCAGCGTGTCGTCGGATCCGCTACACTTGATCCGACCTACCTATCTGGATTCCGGGTCCCCGCTACGCGCAGCCTGCTCCCGCGAAGGCGAGGGCCCGGAATGACGAATAAATCAGAGGTTCCCTAACGTATCCCGGCTTTCCAGGCTGAAACAAGTGTGCGATCCTGTTGCATGTAAGGGGCTTTACACGGGGGCATAATGACAAAAATAGAGTCGCTCTGGGATTTGCTGAAGGATACCTTTAATAGCTGGCTGGACGATAAGGCGCCGCGCATGGCGGCCGCGCTGGCCTTTTACATGGTCTTCTCGATTGCACCGCTGCTGATTATCGTTATCGCGATTGCCGGTCTTGTCTTCGGACACGACGAGGTACGCGCACAAATCGCGCAGCAGATTACCGGCTTGATCGGTTCCAGCGGCGAGGCTACCGTCATGTCCGTGATCGACCAGATCAGCAAGCCGTCCACCAGCATCGTGGCGGCCATCATCGGCGTGCTGACGGTGTTATTCGGCGCATCGGGCGTGTTCGGCGAGCTTCAGGATTCGCTCAACACAATCTGGAAGGTACAGCCCAAGCCCGGGCGTGCCGTCCTGGGTATAATCAAGGAGCGCTTTTTATCGTTTCTGATGATACTCGTACTGGGATTTTTGCTGCTGGTGAGTCTGGTGATCAGCACTGCGCTTTCCGCATTGACAACGTATCTGAAAGGAGCGCTGATCGGCTCACACTATTATCTGCAGAGCCTGGATTTTATACTCTCATTTGTTATCACTACGCTGCTGTTTGCGATGATTTATAAAATTCTGCCCGATGCGCGCGTTAAATGGAGCCATGTGTGGATGGGGGCCGCGGTCACGGCGCTGCTGTTTTCTCTGGGCAAGTTTTTGATCGGCCTCTATCTCGGCAAGAGTACGATGGCATCGGCTTACGGCGCCGCGGGATCACTAATCATTATCTTGATTTGGGTTTACTATTCGGCACAAATTCTTTTTTTCGGCGCGGAACTCACGCATTGCTACGCCGCTAAGCAAGGCCCGCTGCCCGGCCCGACGGAAAATGCGATGCCGGCGCCCGTGCCCGTTCCCGCGGACAGGGTAGGCCATGCGGCAAAAAGACCCTAGCTGTTTTTTTGGTGCTTCACGCTCAGGAATTCGGCAAGTTCCTCGGGCGGCAGCGGGCCGCTGACCAGGTAGCCCTGTATGCTGTCGCAATCTTGGGCACGCAGTATGGATAACTGCTGCTCAGTCTCCACACCCTCTGCTATTACAGTGAGATTTAGGCTATGCGACATCGCGATGATCGCTGCGGTAATCGCCGCCTCGCCGCGATAGGCGATACCGCGTATAAACGATTGATCTATTTTTACCGTATTGATCGGGAAGCGGCTCAGGTAGGCAAGCGATGAATAGCCGGTGCCGAAATCATCGATGGATAACTGTACACCCATATTGTTTAATTTGTTGAGCGTGGCAATGCTGAAGTCGATATTCTTCATGGCGAGACTTTCGGTAATCTCCAGCTTGAGACAATTGGTGGCCAGGCCGGTCTCTGCCAGCACGCTTTGAATCAGCTCCGCCAGGTGTTCATCCTGAAATTGTAAGGCCGAGCAATTGATTGCCACGTGCAGATCGAGATACCCATCACTTTGCCATGACTTGACCTGGGCGCAGGCCTGGCGCAGCAGCCGCTCTCCGATGTTCTTAATCAGCCCGGTCTCCTCCGCGAGCGATATAAAATCGTTGGGAAGGATGAGGCCGCGTTGCGGGTGCTGCCAACGCGCCAAGGCCTCAACGCCGATAATCTTGTCGGTTTTCAGGGAAATGATGGGCTGATAATGGATGCAAAATTCATGACGCTCGATGGCGCGCCGCAGATCGATCTCCAATTCCCACATATCCATGGGTTGGCGCTGTAGCATATCGCGCGTAAACACCATGTGGTGTCCGGTGCCGAGAGCCTTGGCGCGGTACATCGCTACATCGGCATCGCGCAGCATTTCCTGTGGACGTTCGTAGCGCGGATTACTCAACAGGATACCGATACTGGCCGAGCTATGGATTTCCTGTTCAGCCAGATAGAAGGGCTGCTCCATTACCTGGTGAATGCGCTGCGCGGCATGCAGTAATTCGTGGACCCCCTTGACGGCATCGAGAACGATGACGAACTCATCTCCGGCCAGCCGCGCCACGGTATCTTCCGGGCGAATGCAGCTATGCAATCGTTGCGCGATATCGACGAGCAACTGATCACCTAAGATATGCCCGAGATTGTCATTGATGAATTTAAAGCGGTCGAGGTCAAGAAAGAGTATGCCAAACAAAAAATCTTTATTGCGTTTCGTCCGCTCCACCATCTGCGTCAGCCGATCGGTGAGCAAGGCACGGTTGGGTAGTTTGGTGAGCGGGTCGTAAAAAGCTTGCAGGGCGAGCTGTTCGGCGGCGATTTTGGTATCGTGAATATCGCTTTGCGAACCGGCCATGCGCGACGGTTGACCATTTGCGGTGAAAGTGGCGCGTCCGCAACTCAGCATCCAGCGGTAGGTGCCGTCTTTGTGCAGCATGCGATGTTCACTTTCGAATTGCGGTTTGTGCCCGTTGAGGTGCGCGGCCAGGGTCGTTTTAAACAGGGTAAGGTCTTCCGGATGAATGAGTTTGAACCAATCATCGGGCCGATTGCCGATCTCGTATTCCTGGTAGCCGAGCATCGATTTCCAGCGGGCGGAAAGGTATATTTCATCCTTGGCTAGATGCCAATCCCACAGTCCGTCATTGGCGCCCTGCGCGGCCAGGGCATAGCGCTCCTCGCTGATGCGCAAGGCCTCCTCGCCGCGTTTAAGCTTATCGATATCCGTACTGGTGCCAAGCCATTGGACGATGTTACCCGCGTTATCCTTAATCGGCAGCGCGTGCCCTAGATGCCAGCGATAATCACCGGTGGCGTGTTCCTTGAAGCGATATTCGATCTGGTAAGGTTCTCCGGATTCAACCGCACGGTACCAGGTGTCCAGACAGGGTTGCAGGTCATCGGGGTGCAAGATGGGTTTCCAGCTCTGATCGCCGCCTTCGCCCGGCAGAAGGCCGGTATATTCATACCAGCGTTTATTATAGTAATCGACGTAGCCATCCGGTCGCGCCGTCCAGACAATTTGCGGCATGGCGTCGGCGAGCTGCTGGAAACGCTTCCTGCTCTCAAGCAAGGCTTCTTCAGCCTGCTTGCGCACCGTTATGTTGGTTGTTACCCCGTGCAACAGGCACGCTTGCCCGGATTCGTCGGTAACGATATGTATGCTGGCGTGCAGCCAGACTATGCGGCCATCCGCCGCTATAATGCGATAGTCAAACTCGTGATCCTGCCCTGCCTGTATGGCTTTTTTACGGTAACTTACTACACGCTCACGATCCTCAGGATGCACGTGTTCACTCCAAAAATTGGCATCCGCCAACCAGGCCTGCGTGGGGTAACCCAGCATGTCCTCAATATACCGGTTGATATAGGAGAGTTGCCAGGTCTTGGCATCCGCTTCCCAGACAACCGCATTGATATCCTCCACAAGATTGCGCAAGCGCCATTCCATTCTCTCGGCCTCGCGGGCAATCCTGCGTAATTCAATCTCGGTCGTTACGGAAGCCGCGAGGGTGCTAAGAATGGCAATCTGCGTCTTGTTCCATAGCCGCGGACGGGTATCGAACACGCAAAAGGCGCCGATATTGTGACCCTCGGACACCAGGGGAATACCCACATAGCTCACCACACCGGATTCGCGTACGGCCGGATTGTCACGGTATGCGGCAAGCTTGCGCGCATCCTTAATGATCAGCGGTGCGCCCGATTTCACCACGCAGGGACATAAGCCGTGGGTCAGTGGGCTCTCATGGAATACGCCGCTTGTCTTGGGAAGACCGACCTGGCTTTTGAAAAACTGGCGCTGCTCATCAATGAGCGTCACTAAGGCGCCGGGAGCGTTAAGGAGGGTAGCTGCCAGGCGGGTGAGGCGGTCGTAGCTTTCTTGAGGATGCGTGTCGAGCAAGCCGGTGCCCCGCAAGGCGGCAAGCCGTGCGGGGTCTGCTATGATCGAGTTATCGCGTGTATCGTCCATGATGCAGTGTGTCGTCGGGTCCTTAGGGTGGCAGACTAGTGGACTGTAACAGTATATTCAGTAGCATCCAACATTCGTCATGCCCGCGAAAGCGGGCATCCAGAAGCGCTGGATTCCCGCTTTCGCGGGCATGACATACTACTCATTTATGCGTTACAGTCCACTAGTCAGTGCGGGCGCTGGCCAAGCATGCGATGCAGTCCAAATTACATGTAATTTTCACATTACTGAAATATGAAACTAAGCAAACCTAAGCCTATTTATGATAAAGATCAACTAATAAATAGCTACTCCAAAAAAATCAATAACATAGTTAAAACGTTGCAGGCGTAAAGTTATTTCGAATGAATGATACAGCGATGCTACGCAGTATTACTCAATTCTTACCCGCTAATCTTCGCAGGCAATCAAGGTAGGCGGATTCATCGGGGTCTGTCCCCTTGCGCTGGGCACGCCAGAGCATCTCGCCCAGACATTCAAGCATGCGATGTTCGATCTCGTGCGGATCGTGCAGCTTGGCGCGCAAAGCCTGGTAGATATCGAGGATCCCGGCGGGACGGTCAGTCGCCAGTTGTTCCTGGATCGCGATGTGCATGCCCATGTGCAGGAACGGATTGGATTCGCCGAGTTCCGGCAGATAATCCTTGTCGAGCGCGGCGTCTCTATCTTCGAGCAGGGCCTGATATTCCGGGTGCGCGCACAGGATGTCGGCGATTATTTTTTCCAGCGGCTCAAGCGGTATTTGCGCACGGTATTTGTCCCATACCTCGATGAAGAACAGGCGCATCTGACCACGATCTTGGCTGAAAATCATGCCGGGGTCCCAGACTGTCGAGCTTGTTCGCGGTCTCCCCGGCCATTGAGCTTATCCGGCGTTTTGTGCGTGTATTCACACAGATCGTTGATTATGCAGGCAGGGCAATGCGGTTTGCGCGCCGTGCAGGTATAGCGGCCGTGCAGAATCAGTAAATGGTGCGCGTCGTGCATAAATTCCGCGGGTACGGTCTTCAGGAGTTTTTTTTCTACGGCGAGCACCGTCAAGCCGCGCGCTAGCCCGGCGCGATTGGCGACACGGAATACGTGCGTATCGACCGCGATGGTTGCCTCGCCGAAGGCCGTGGCGAGGATCACATTCGCCGTTTTACGGCCTACGCCGGGTAAGTTTTCCAGGGCAGCGCGGTCTTTAGGCACTGCGCCGTTATGCCGCTCAATCAGCAGCGCGCAGGTCTTGATGATGTTGCGCGCCTTGCTGTTATAAAGACCGATGGTCTTGATGTATTGCTTGAGACCGTCCTCGCCTAATTTCAGCACGGTCGCCGGAGTATTTGCCACTGGGAATAACATGGCGGTCGCCTTGTTCACACCCTTATCGGTCGCTTGTGCTGAGAGAACAACCGCGACGAGTAATTCAAACGGGCTGGCGAAGGATAATTCAGTGGTTGGATTGGGGATCGCCGTCTTCAGGCGCGCGAAGATGGCGTAACGTTTTTGCTTGTTCATCCGGCACGCAGCATGCGCACGGTAAAAATAATTTTCATAGTCAGCTCCGGAAAAAATAGTCGATTACTGCGTCGCGGGCACTTCATGCAGCATCGGCACGGTTTGCGTGGCACGGCGCGCCCTGCGCAGGTCGATTATATTCTTGATGGCGATCAGCATGCCCAGCCCGATAAAGGCGCCCGGCGGCAAGATGGCGAGCAGAAAACCGTGGTAATCAGGGATCAGCGTAATCGTCATCCATTGGGCGGAGGCGCCGAACATCAAGTCGGCATGTGCCAGCAGTGTGCCTTGGCCGATGACCTCGCGCAATGCACCCAGCGTAATCAGGGCGAAGGCTGAACCCAGTCCCATGAATAGGCCGTCGGCGAAGGCGCGGCCTACGGTATTCTTCGAGGCAAAGGCCTCGGCGCGTGCGATGACGATGCAATTCGTGACGATGAGCGGGATGAAAATACCCAAGACCTTATACAGCTCATGCAGATAGGCGTTCATGGCCAGTTCAATGGCGGTGACGATGGAGGCGATCACCAGCACGAACACCGGGATGCGCACTTCGGGCGCGACCATTTTACGAATCAGGGAAACGATTAGATTCGACAATGCCAGGGTTAAGGCGGTGGCCAGGCCCAGGCCCAGCCCGTTGACGACACTCGATGACACGGCGAGCAGCGGGCAGAGCCCGAGGATTTGCACGAAGGCCGGATTATTGGTCCACAGCCCGTCGCGGATAATTCTTGAATAGCTGATTTCGGCCATGCGACTGCCCTTACGTTTTCCCCGGCGCGACCTTTGTGGGCAGTGCGGGGCTGGTAAATATTTGCTTTTTATTTGCAGCAAAATAATTCAGGCAATTGTACACCGCTTTGACCACGGCACGCGGGGTAATTGTCGCGCCGGTGAACTGATCGAACATCCCGCCGTCGCGTTTGACTTTCCACTTGTCCGGCTGGGGATTCGACAGTGACCGATCAGTAAAATTCAGGATCCAGCCGGAGCGCGTCTCTTCGATCGGATCGCCCAGGCCGGGTGTCTCGCGGTGGGCGGTCACGCGCACGCCGGCCAGGGTTCCATCATAGCGCACCGCGATCAGCAGCTTGATCGGTCCGCTGTAGCCGTCTGGCGCAACCACGGGGGTGAAGACCGCGGCCACTGGCCTGCCATTCTGGCGTGCGCGGTAAACAGTCACGGGCTTATCGGTGCCGAGCCCCGCACGCGCGGTTACCTCTATCGTGTCGCTGAGCAGGTCATTATTGTATTGAGCCGACGGCACGAGGGCATGCAGTTTTTCCAGCAGGGCCGCGCGTTCGTTTTGGGCGATGAGCACGCGCGCATGGTCAAAGGTGTAGGCGACGATGCCCGTGCCCACCACGGCGAATAAGCCCAGTGCGAGTCCGGTTTGCAGCATGTGTTTCGCGAGCATGACTGCTTGCCTTAAAGCTCAACGCAAAGGCGCAAAGACGCCAAGGTGAAATTTCTACAAAAGTATAGAGCTGGCCGTATCATTAACTGGTAAATTTTTCCTTTAAACCTCCCCTTGCAGGGGTTAGGGTGAATGAAATCCACATAAATATTGGGTTTTCCGCCCCCATCATCGGCAACTGCTCCTGCGTTGCTCTACCTCCTGCATCCATGCAGTCGTGTCCTTTCCCTATCAAGGGGGAAGGGACGTTTTTTTGGCAGTCGTGTAGGGTAGGCGATTGACCATTACGTTACGTGCGCACAGCGCACGCTACCCGTCCTTTTGCGTCTCTGCGTCTTTGCGTTAGGTTGTTGATTAATCTTTATGCCCGAACACACGCGGCTGTGTGTAGTAATCGATCATCGGCGCCGCCATATTCATGAGCAGCACGGCGAAGGCGATCGCATCCGGAAATCCGCCCCAGGTGCGAATGATATAGGTAAAAATTCCGATCCCCGCACCATAGAACAGGCGGCCGCGCGGCGTGGTGCTGGCCGTGACCGGATCGGTGGCGATGAAAAAGGCGCCCAGCATGGTGGCCCCGCTGAATAGATGGAACAGCGGTGAGGCATAGACGTCGAGATCGACGAAGTAAAAAATCAGCGCGATCAGGAACAGGCTGCCCACCGTGGCCGCCGGGATTTGCCAGCCGATGATCTTTTTGTAGATAAGCCAGAGCCCACCCGCCAGAAACAGGCCATTGATCCACACCACGGCATTGCTGCCCAGGCTGCCGAAAACAGGGCTCTTGCTCATCACCTCGCCCACGCTGTGCCCCAGTGCAACCTGGGTCTTCAAAGTATCCAGTGGCGTCGCCATGCTGATGGCGTCGATGGACAAGCCTTCCGGCAGGCGGCCGGTGAAAATGGCCAGCGCCGTGTCGATAAAGCCCAGGCTGTGCCCGCTGAGCATCTCCGGGGCCAGCCATACGGTCATCTCGCGCGGAAAGGAAATCAATAGCACAACATAGCCGATCATGGCCGGATTAAACGGGTTATAGCCCAGCCCGCCGTAAAGCTGCTTGGCGATGATGATGGCAAAGCCCGTGCCGATCAGCGTTATCCACCATGGCGCGAGCGGCGGCAGGGCCAGGGCGAGCAGCACGGCGGTAACGAGGGCGCTGCCATCGTAGAGGAAAGGTTTGATGGGACGCTGGCGCAGGGCCAGCATGCCGGCCTCGCTGATAAGCGCAACAACGATCGCGAACAGGATATTGATCACCACGCCCCAGCCGAAAAACCAGACATAAACGGCGATGCCGGGGAGCAAGGCATAAATGACCTGCAGCATGACCTTGGACACGCTGCCGGCCTGGCGCATATTCTCCGGGGCGCGAGTTGGCGCAGGAAGGGACGATGGATGATTCATTCTAGTTTATTAGTTGGAGGTGGTTACGTAGGGAGGGGGTTGCCGCATCTACGACTCATTATGCGCTTAAGGAAGTTCTTGCCGGGCTGCACTATCGGTCGTCAGGGCCGCTTTTTTCTGCTCGTGACGCGCGGCACGTTCGAGTTTTTCCCGCTCCAGACGTTGCAGTCTGAATTCGTGGCGGCCGCGCGCGACATCGGCCTTTTGTTTTTCACGTTCCTGTGCCGCAATCTCGGTCTTGGCGAAGCGATAATAGTCGACCAGCGGGATATTACTCGGACAGACATCGGTGCAGCAGCCGCACTCGATGCAGTCGA
>JBDSTW010000150.1:0-5320 GCA_039928055.1 Gammaproteobacteria bacterium
ACATCAGTCGCTCGGGGACGCGCCGCGAGGAATTATTGACCAAACCCGAGGAACTGCAAAAGATGTGGATCCTGCGCAAACTTCTGCATCCGATGGATGAGTTGGCGGCGATGGAGTTTCTGCTCGACCGGCTCAAGGCCACCAAAACGAACAGTGAGTTTTTCGACTCCATGAAGCGCACCTAGGCGCAGCTTGTAATGCACTACCTGCAACCCCGGCAACGGATTGCAGGGGCGCAAAATCACCTCGCGCCACAGCGGGCCGATCATCCGTCAGGATATACCCTCGGCGTTTCTCTGCCCGCGCCTTTGCTCATGTCCTGGTTCAATCGGGTGATCCTTTAAGCTCACCGTCACCGGTTTTACATCCCATATTTTCTTTGCGTATTCACCGATGCTCCGGTCGCTGGAAAACTTGCCCATAGCGGCTACGTTGAGGATGGCACGGCGCGCCCACTGCTCCGGGTCTTTATAAAGCTCATCCATTGTTTCGGAGCAGGCCATGTACGAGGCATAATCGGCGAGCAATAAATAATGATCGCCGCCGTCGGTAAGCGCGCGCAGGATGGGGTGATAAAGATCCGGCTCCAGCGGCGCAAAGAAACCGGAGCCTATCATGTCGAGGGCCTGCTTGAGTTCCGGATTAGCGTGATAGTAATCCCAGGGTTTATAGCCTTGGGCGCGCAACTCGCCGGCCTCTTGGGTGGTCAGACCGAAGATGCAGATATTTTCCGCACCGACCTCCTCTTTAATCTCGATATTCGCTCCGTCGAGCGTACCGATGGTGATGGCGCCGTTCAGCGCAAATTTCATATTGCCGGTGCCCGAGGCCTCGGTACCGGCCGTGGAGATTTGCTGCGAGAGATCGGCGGCGGGGAAAATATCGCGCGCGGTCGAAACATTATAATTGGGGATAAATACGATCTTCAGACGATCCCCCACGACCGGATCGCAATTCACGAATTCGGCCACGTCATTGATGAGCTTAATAATGAGCTTGGCCATCACATAGCCGGGCGCCGCCTTGCCGCTGAAAATAATGGTGCGCGGCACCGTATCGGCCTGGGGATTAGCGCGTATGCGGTTATAAAGCGTAATCACGCGCAACACGTTGAGCAATTGGCGTTTGTATTCGTGGATGCGTTTGACGTGCACGTCGAACAGCGAGTCGGCCTGCACCGTGATGTTCAAGCGCTCCCGAATCAGGCCGGCAAGACGCTGCTTATTGGCGCGCTTGACGGCACGAAATTCCTCCCTGAACGCGGCATCCTCGGCCAGCGGCGCCAATTTTTTCAGCTCGCCCAGATCGGTAATCCAGCCACTGCCGATGCGCGAGGAGATCAGCTTCGCCAAGCCCGGATTGGCCTGATTCAGCCAGCGCCGCTGGGTAATGCCGTTGGTAATATTGATAATTCTGCCGGGAAACAGGCGGTCAAAATCGGCAAAGATCGTGGTCTTCATCAGGTGCGTGTGCAGTGCGGACACGCCGTTTACCTTATGACTTCCGGCAATGGCAAGGTGCGACATGCGGATGCGCCGCTCGCCGTCTTCGCTGATGATGGACATGCGCCTGGGCAGATCGACATCGCCCGGGAAGCGGTGCATCACATCCTTGAGCATACGCTGGTTGATCTCATAAATGATCTGTAAATGGCGCGGCAGCATAGTCTCGAACTGGCTTACCGGCCAGGTCTCCAGGGCCTCGGGCAGCAGCGTATGATTCGTGTAGGCAAAGGTGCGCACGGTCAGGTCCCAGGCGTGGTCCCAGTCCAGATGATGCTTGTCGAGCAGGATGCGCATTAACTCGGCAATGGCGATGGATGGATGCGTATCGTTGAGTTGAATCGCCACCTTGTCCGGCAGCAGATCGAGCGAATCGTGGGATCTGTGCAAGCGATGCAGGATATCCTGTAGCGAGGCGCACACAAAAAAGTATTGCTGCTTCAGGCGCAGCTCTTTTCCCATCTCCGTAGCGTCGTTCGGGTAGAGCACCTTGGAAATATTTTCCGAGGCGTTTTTATCTTCCACCGCCTTGATGTAATTACCGTCGTTGAAATAGCTGAGATTAAAATCGTCCGTGGACTTGCTCGCCCATAAACGCAAATTATTGACCGTGGCGGTGCCATAGCCGGGAATCGGTATATCGTAGGCCATCGCTACGACCTCCTCGGTATCGACCCATTGATAGCTGGGATGTCCGGCCTCGTCCTGAAAATTCACCACACGACCCATAAACTTCACCGGGTACACCGATCCGGGACGCGCGAACTCCCAGGGGTTGCCGTACTTCAACCAATTGTCGGGCTTTTCCACCTGGAAGCCGTCCTCAATACCCTGGTTAAACATACCGTACTCGTAGCGGATGCCGTAGCCGTAGCCCGGCAGGCCGAGCGTCGCCATGGAATCGAGAAAACAGGCCGCCAAGCGTCCCAGGCCACCGTTGCCCAAGCCGGCGTCGGCCTCCAGTTCGCGGATGTCCTCAAGGTTCAGGCCGATATCGTGCAGGGCCTGATAGCACTCCTCCAAAAAACCCAAATTGAGCAGGCTATTGGTGAGCATGCGCCCCATGAGGAATTCCAGCGACAGATAATAGACGCGCTTGACGTCTTCCTTGTAGTAGGTACGCATCGTCTCCATCCAGCGATCCACGAGCCGGTCGCGCACCGTGTAGGCGACGACATTGAACCAGTCCTGATCGCGGGCCGAAATAATATCTTGCCCGGTGGAGTATTCGAGATGATTGGCGAGCGAGCGCTTGATGGACTCGACGTCCAAGGCCAGATTATCGTATTTGAATGAGCGCTTTTTGCGAGTTGTCACTGTTATTTGTAACCAGGGCAGCGCCGAAGTTACCCCCCCTTGAGAAATAATTCCATGATAATTGGACAACGATTCAGGTTAAATGCTTTTCTTGAGCGAGACCTGTCACGAACTCCAATGCAATATTCAGACCCGGAAGAAATGATATTGGAACTTCTGGAGTTTATCCCCTCTAAATTATAGTATAGGGAACGTACTGGACAGGTGATCTTAATGAAATCTGCTTACGATTGGGATATTGATTTCGATGCTTGGTCTGCTCTGGCGGCCGACGATCCCGGGCGTTTTGAACAACGACGCTCGGAACTCATCGGCGAAGTCATCGGATTGACCGCGGCAGAACGGCAACAGCGGCTCAAGTGCCTACAGTGGCGCATCGATAAAATTCGCCAGACCTCGCACACCCCCCTGGCAGCCTGCGTCAAGCTTTCCAAGATGATGCATGATTCGGTATTGGGCAAGGGTGGTTTACAGGAAAGGCTGTATCAATCACTGGGCCGGATCCCTGCCACGCCCCAAATTCACAATGCAACCATACTCCCTTTCCGACGCCCGGCCGCCGACTAGGCGCTTATTTACTCTTCAGCAGGTCCTTGAGATTTCCAAACGGATTGAATGTGGCAGGCCCATCTGCCGATTTTACGTCCGTTGCGCCCGCCCTGTAATCCCCATAGCGGGAATGCTCATTATCGTGGCAATAAATGCATAGATTTTCCCAATTACTGCCGTCCGGCAGATTATTGTCGTGGTTGTGATCCTTGTGATGTACCGTCAACAGGTGCAAATTTTCACGGGTGAATTCACGCGAGCATTTTCCGCAAATCCACGGGTGCAGTTTCAGGGATAGTTCACGATAACCCTTGTTCCGTTCATCATGCTCCTTGCGTGCCTTGGCGACCAAGGCATCCAGTTTGCCGTCCTTTGCTTCCTTCGATGGTGTAGCGCGCTTTACCATAGTGTCTCCACACAAACGCCGTTCATAAGTTGACCTGTTTAATATACACGGCTCCGGGCGGCATGGACCAGCTTGCTAGGAGGTGCCGCCTCGCGTAAAATGCGCGATTTACTGTAGTGCGGTGCTTGGCCGTTGCCGGGTGGCCGCACACCCACAGAATAGAGGTTAGTCATGAAGCCGGATATCCACCCCCCCTATAATGAAGTCACCGTGACGTGCAGCTGCGGCGCGAGCTTTAAGACAAACTCCACATCGGGCAAAGACCTGCACCTGGATATCTGCTCGGCCTGTCACCCGTTCTATACCGGCAAACAGAAAACCGCGGACAGCGGCGGACGCGTGGACAAGTTCCGCCAGAAGTACGGCCTGAAGAAGTAGCCCGGCGTTTTGCCTGCCACACGCGGCTCATTTGAGCACGGCGTGGACACCGCTTTTAAACCCTTGAGCGCTCTGTTTCGGCACCTTGTATTGGCGCTTCTTTGCGCCGCACCGCTGGCGGCATACGCGCAAGATTGCGCACTCGATCGTAGCGATGAAGAGGTGCGTATCAGCCGTATATACGACGGTGATACGGTCGAACTCAGCGATGGGCGCAAACTGCGGCTGATCGGCATTGACACCCCCGAGCTCGGCCACGGCAATGACCCATCCCAACCGCTTGCCGTAGACGCGGCCAACGCCTTGCGCACACTGCTCGCGATCAGCCCGAACCTGCACCTGCGCTACGATGCCGAGTCTCACGATAGATACCAACGCCTGCTCGCCCATATCTATCTGCACAATGGCGCGAGCGTAGCAGCGGCGCTGCTGGAGCAAGGCTTGGCCACGGCCCTGGTTATTCCGCCCAATGTCTGGAATCTGGACTGTTACCAAGCCGCGGAGCGGCGCGCGCAAGCCGTGCGGCGCGGCATTTGGTCCCTGCCCGGCTATCAGCCCGTGGAGGCCGCCGCACTGCCTGCCAAGGCTAGCGGTTTTCGTCTCGTCCAGGGGCAAGTCGTGCGCATCGGCAAGAGCCGTAAATCCATCTGGCTCAACCTGACCGGCGATGTTGCCCTGCGCATCGACCGCAAGGACTTGCCGTATTTCAAAGGGCTTGACCTGGAACACCTGGAGAATCATCGGGTACGCGCACGCGGCTGGCTACATCCGCAAAAACGCGGCCTCATGATGCGCATACGCCATCCCGCGGCGCTGGAGCGGCTAAACTAAAACCGGCGGTAGTGCAATTTTGCCTTCTATAAGCGGTCAAACGCGTCATGACATCCGTTACACCCTAGTAAGTTATAAAATACCGGCTAGAATCCCTTCTATTACTATCCCTATTGGACAACCCCTTACGTGACTAAAGACGCCAAACAGGCCGCGCTCGATTATCATGCCCTGCCCACACCCGGCAAGATCGGCCTTGCCATTACCAAACCGTGCGCCACACAGGCCGAGTTGGCGCTGGCCTACACGCCGGGTGTCGCCGAACCGGTGCGTGCGATCGCAAGCGACCCGGAGGCGGCCTATCGCTACACGGCCAAGGGTAATCTGGTCGCGGTGA
>JBDSTW010000151.1:0-8841 GCA_039928055.1 Gammaproteobacteria bacterium
TGCCGCCGGGGCGCGTGCCGGTCGAGACGGTGATTGTGTCCGATGCGCGCCGTGCCGAGATTGTGCTGCGCGTGCGCAATGCCTGCCGCGAGGGTCGCCAGGCCTATTGGGTGTGTACACTGATCGAAGAGTCCGAGGTCTTGCAGTGCCAGGCGGCGGCGGACACCGCGACGCGGCTTGCCGACGCACTGCCGGAATTGCGTGTCGGCCTGGTCCATGGACGCATGAAGGCGCAGGAAAAACAACGGGTGATGCAGGAATTCAAGCAAGGCCGCGTCGATTTATTGGTGGCGACTACCGTCATCGAGGTCGGCGTGGACGTGCCCAATGCGAGCCTCATGATCGTTGAAAACGCCGAGCGCCTCGGCCTTGCGCAATTGCATCAACTGCGCGGGCGCGTCGGGCGCGGCGCAAGCGCCAGCCACTGTGTGCTGCTGTATCGCAGCCCGATTTCAGAACAGGCCAGGGCGCGCCTTGCCGCATTGCGCGCCACGAATGACGGTTTCGAGATTGCGCGCCGCGATCTGGAATTGCGCGGACCCGGCGAGGTGCTGGGCACACGCCAGACCGGCATGCTGCAACTGCACATCGCCGATCTGATCCGCGACCAGGATTTACTGAGCGAGGTCGAACGAGCCGCCACATTATTAATGACGCATCATCCGGCGCACGTGCCGCCCTTGATCCGGCGCTGGTTAGGCGATAGTGCGCACTATGGCGAAGTTTGAAGCACGGGCTGCCACCGCATGAGATTAATAAAGACAATTCTGCGTTTATTACTCCAGCTCGCCGTGGTATTTTTTTTGGCCACCCTGGCGTTAGTCATGGTCTTTAAATGGGTCGATCCGCCGACGACTTCGGTGATGGTTATAAATTATCTCGATGCACGTCTGGACGGTCAAAAAAAATCCCTTATTAAATACCAATGGGTGGATTACCGGGATGTCTCGCCTTACATGCCGCTCGCGCTTATTGCCGCGGAGGATCAGACCTTTCCTTTTCACAGGGGTTTTGATTTCAGGGCCATGAAGATAGCCTTTAAACTTAACCAAAGGGGAAGGTCTATTCGCGGGGCCAGCACGATCAGTCAGCAAGTTGCCAAAAATTTATTTCTCTGGCTGGGGCGCAGCTATCTGCGCAAGGGCCTTGAGGCTTATTTCACCTTTCTGATCGAGACACTGTGGTCCAAGCAACGCATCCTCGAGGTTTATATGAATATCGCGGGCATGGGCAATAATGTTTATGGCGTCGGCGCGGCAAGCCAGTATTTTTTCAAGAAACCTGTGGGCATGTTAACGGCGCAGGATGCGGCGCTGCTCGCCGCGGTGTTGCCCGGCCCTTCACGACTCAGGGCGGCGCGCCCTTCACCTTATGTCTTGCAGCGTCAAAACTGGGTTTTAACGCACATGAATTTATTGGGCGGGGTCCGCTACTTGAATAATGTCAGCGCACTCGTGCCTTGATCTGCAAGCTTTGCTGGAGATGAACACTATTCGATCACAAAGCCATCCGGTCTGGCGGAGTCCGCGCTGCGTATTGCGCAGCAATTTTCCGGAAGAGATCCGGGCGTGCTTACTGGACCCGACTTCACTGACGCGCCGGCTGCAAGAACTGTGCGCCGGCGAGTTCAGGGTGCGCGTATTGAAACAAGGCTGGGCACGCCCCTCGCACGAAGAGGCACGCGTGCTGGGGCTGCGCGCCGGCGCTTACGCGAATGTGCGCGAGGTGCATTTATTATGTCATGAGCACCCCAGTGTATTCGCGCGCACCGTCATCCCGCCGCGCACACTGAAGGGCCGCTATCGTCGTCTCACGCGCCTGGGTAGCCGCTCGTTGGGCGCGGTATTATTTTCCGACAAGACCATGCGGCGCGGCAGTATGGAAGTGGCGCGCATCACCGCGGGGCACTATTTATTCGAGCGCGCCGTGAGCCATTTGCGCAAACGCCCCGCGGTTATTTGGGGGCGGCGTTCGCTGTTTCATTTGGCGGGCAAACCGCTGCTGCTCTCCGAGATATTTTTGGCCTCTGATTTATTCAGGGGTCCTTGCGGGGCGGGCAATGCGCGCCGCTAGACTAAAAGACCGCCTTTACCAGTACGCGCTGCTGATGCGCCTTGACAAGCCTATCGGCATATTGCTGCTGTTGTGGCCGACACTGTGGGCATTGTGGATCGCAGGCAACGGGCATCCCGACCCGCTGATCGTGGGCGTATTTGTACTCGGCGTAATCCTGATGCGTTCAGCGGGCTGTGTGATCAACGATTACGCCGATCGTACTATTGATGCGCATGTGCAGCGCACCGCAAATCGCCCGCTCGCGGCCGGCCGCGTAGCTTCCCGCGAGGCGCTGATTTTATTTGCCGTGTTGTGCCTGCTCGCGTTTGGCTTGGTACTGCTGATGAACGGCCTGACCATCCTGCTCTCCCTGGTCGGCTTGTTGCTCGCCGCAAGCTATCCGTTTGCCAAGCGCTACACGCATCTGCCGCAGGTACATTTGGGCGCGGCATTCGGCTGGGCCGTGCCCATGGCATTCGCCGCGCAGACGCACAGCCTGCCGCCCATGGCCTGGCTGCTGTTCATTGCCACGGTATTGTGGGCCACCGCCTACGATACGATGTACGCCATGGTGGATCGCGCCGACGATCTGCGCATCGGCGTAAAGTCCACCGCGATTTTATTCGGTGCGGCCGATCGCTTTATCATCGCCGTGCTTCAGATTATGCTATTAATCATTCTCATCGCTGCCGGCGTACAATTAAAGCTGGGCATTTATTATTATCTCGGCTTGTCAACGGCATGCGGCCTCGCCATCTATCAGCAATATTTAATCCAGCACCGCGAGCCGTCCAAATGCTTTCAGGCCTTTCTCAACAATAATTATTTCGGGCTCGCCGTCTTTTCCGGTATCGCGCTGCACTATTTTCTGCGTGGCTGAATACCGGGTATCAGGAGTTATCCGTGACCCTTATAACCCTAGTTAAATCACGCGGCGGCTTGGCGATTTTATTTTTGCTGAGTGCGCTCGGCGCTTCGCCCGCCTTGCCCCAAGACCCGATAGTTCAAGCCGCTGTCCCGGTAAGCGCAGAGCCGACCGAGGATGAGGTCCAAGCGCTGGCGGCGCGGCGGCGCACTGTAGAAGAAGAACAGGCCAATGTTGCTCGTGAGCGCCGCGAACTTGCTGCGCTACGCACACAGACCGCGCGGCAACTCGAGGCACTGGATATCGGGCAGATCGTGCGCACTACGGTGGAGCAGGCCGAGCTGGCGGCAGAGACCGCGCGCGTGAATCTCAGCGGCGTAGAGGTGGAGCTACAAACCGCCGAGCAAAAGCTCGCGGATTTACAGGCGCTCATCGAGTCACTGCAAGAGCGGCTCGAGGCCTTTAGCATGAGCCCCACCGATAACCCCGAGGCGCAGCAAACGATTGCCAAGATCGGCGAAGACCTGGCCTTGCAGCAGGCCTATTTAGCGCTCGAGGATCAACACCTGGCCAATCTTCAGGCGGCGCGCTTTATCGCCGGCCAGCGCCTCGGCATTGCCCTGAAGTGGGCGGAAGAGTTGCGTAACCAATACCAGATGGCACGCGAGTTGAGCGATAAGGCGGCCCTGGGACAACTGCAAGAGCGCATTCAAAAAGAACAGCAAGCGCTGCTGGATCAAGTCGCGGATTTGCGCAAGCGCCTGGATGCCGCTCAGGGCACGGCACCTGAGGCGCAGGTCGAGCGCGGCAAGCTAAAAACACGCTTGCTGGAAACCGAGGAGCAGGCGCGCTTGAAGCAGATCGAACTCGCGCTGGCCCAGGCGCAGGCCCGCCTGAATAGCATCGAGGCCGTATTAAGCAATAGCGCGGCCGGCACGGATGAGCTGGCAGTTACGCTGAAACAGGCCGATGCCTTGGTGCAGGAACTGGCGGCCCGCGCCGAATTCCTGAAAAATAAAATCGCGCTGATCAAGCAACAGCAGGGCGCTTATGTGAAAAGCCTGTCCGTGGCCTCACCCGAGCGCAAACAGGCAATCCAGGATAGTCGCGTCCTCGCCGAGGTATTGGATAGCCTGGGCAAACAATCCAGGCAGCTTGCGTTCTTGACCGAGACCACGCTCGATCGGCGTGCCAGGCTCCAGACCCGCTACGAACAAAAACTCCGTCACGGCCTGATGATCCGCCAGACCTTGCCGGCCGATATGCCCGCGTGGCGCTCCCTCGGTCAAGAGTTCCTGGCACTACCTGTCGCGCTGGGACAAACGACATTCAAACAGCTTGTCGCGGCGCTGCATGCGTCCACAGGTTTTGGACTCGTACAAACGGTGTTGATCGAGCTTGTCTGGCTAGGCCTTATCGTTTGGATCTACCGCTATCTTAAGCCGGGCGTGGGGCAGATTTTTCCGGCCCATCATATTTTTCTGGGGCGCGTAATGCGGATCGGCGCGCGCTTATTGCGCGCGAATATTATCAGTGTGGCCGTAATCGGCGCCTTGTTTATTCTGTTTTTACTGGCGGGCATGCCGCAACCGGGGTTTGGCATTTTTATTTTATTTGCGCTGGCGTGGCTGAGCTACAAGCTTGCTATCGATCTGGCCCAGATGCTCTTGCTCGACGGGCAGTTTACCCAAGGTGTCGCCCATCCGCGCCTCTATCGTGCATTGCGCTGGGGCGCCTTGGCGCTCGCGCTGCTGACCCCGCTGATGCTGCTCGGACATTTCAGCGCGGCCTCGCCGCTGCTGCGTAACTTCACCGATCGCCTGTTTCTGCTATTATTGATACCCGGCCTGATCCTGATCCTGCGCGGGCGCAAACTCATCCTTTTGCCGCTGCACAGCAAGGTCACTGCACGCTGGTTGAATATCGGCGAGCGCGTCATTGTTGTTCTGTCGCTTGCGTTGCTCATCAGTGCGGTCGTCGGGCTGGTCGGTTACGTCAATCTTGCTTGGGCCATCGTGCTCTATGTTGGCTTATTTCTGCTCGTGCTCGGCGGCTGGCTGCTGTTACGCGGTCTGCTGCGTGACCTGGTCAGGCTGTTCAAAAATCGCCTCGCCTCGCGCACCTACGGCGTTGCCGGGCGCCATACCTTTCTGGAAAACATCATGGACCCGCTGGGCCGCATCGCCCAACTGGGATTATTTATCGGCGCCATGGCGACGCTATTTCACCTCTACGGTTGGGATGCGGGCTCACCGGTCACGCGCAATGTGCGCGAGGTACTGACCACTCAACTGCTTAGCGTCGACGGTCGGCCCATCACTATTTTAAATATCCTGCTGACCCTGCTCATTGTCATAGCCGTCGTGCGCGTGGGTGGCTGGAGCCGCGAGCTGACGTATCGCTGGTTATTCTATAAGGTCACCAATAGCGGCGCACGCCATAGTCTTTCCGTATTCACCCAATATGCCGTGGTATTGATCGGCTTTCTGATCGCCCTGCGTGTGCTCGGCATCAACCTCACCACGCTTACCGTGTTTGCCGGCGCCCTGGGCGTGGGTATCGGATTCGGCCTGCAGAATATCGCGAATAATTTTGTCAGCGGTATTTTATTGCTCATCGAGCGCCCGGTGCGCACCGGCGATACCGTCACTATCGGGCCCAACCAAGGTTCGGTCACGCGCATCGGCATCCGTTCGCTCACGGTGCAGACCCCGGACAACCTCGAGGTGATTATCCCGAATGCCGATGTCATCTCGCACCCGTTCACCAACTGGACCTTCAGCGACACCGTGGTGCGCACCTCGCTCGCGATTGCGATCGGCTATCAGAACGATTTGCACCTCGCGCGCCGCATTATCGAAGGCATCTTGAAAAATCATGCCTCTATAATCCGCGCGACAACGTCCAGCGTGTGGCTGGAGGATTTTGGCAATGCTACGGTGGTGTTTCGCGTGCACTATTTTACGGACTTGTGCACCAGCAGCAGCGGCGAGGTTAAATCGGCCTTGTTATTTCAAATATGGGATAGTTTCAAGCAGGCAGGCATCCGTTTCCCGGGAGCCCCTGTTGAGCCTCCTGCGCCCGCTCAGTACACGGCCGGGCAAACTTCCGGGGAAGTACGGATAGTGCCGCCGGATACCTTATAGTGCAGCGTTTTTTAGAAGCGCGTATAATCATAAGCGCGGAAGATCCATCTGTTTAAGTATATTTTCCTAGCGTATTCAGCTAGAAAGGCATCTTGGATACGAGTCGTAGGGAACCTAAGCGCCGCTTGCTCGTCTAACCACTTGTGAGGCAAAGCCGCGGGCCACCTCTGACTATTTATATTCACCAATAAGGAGCTACAATCATGCAAAAAATTCTCGTGACACTGGCTATGGTCTTCTCACTTGCCGCCTGCCAGACCGGCCCCTACGGACAACCGACCAGCAGCACCCAGCAAAGCAGCGGTATAACTAAACAGCAAGCCGGCACGGTTGTCGGCGGTGTATTGGGCGGCGTACTGGGTTCGCAAGTGGGTGGCGGTAAAGGCCAAATTGCAGCGACCATCGGTGGCGCACTTATCGGCGGCTTGATCGGCAGCTCGGTCGGTGCCTCACTCGACAAAAGCGATGAAATGCGCGCCTATCAAGCGATGGAAACTAATCGCGTAGGTCAGTCAAGCACCTGGCACAATCCGGACACCGGCGCTCACGTTGCCGTTACACCCACACGCTCCTATACCGGCTCATCGGGACAGGTTTGCCGTGAATACGATACGCGCGTAACCATCGACGGTCGCCGTGAAGATGCTCATGGCACCGCCTGCCGCGAAAGCGATGGTTCATGGCGCATTGTGAATTAATTATAAAATAGTATTTAGTAAACAGCCTGGCCCTCTCCGCCTGGAGAGGGCTTTCGCTTACAGGACATGAGACCTTTTTCAGAGGCCTGTGAGCAAAACAAAAATCCCATCCTCGCGGTTCTGCGCACCGTTTTCGCAACACACAAAAAGGTTTTGGAGATCGGCAGCGGCACCGGCCAGCACGCGGTGTATTTCGGCCACCATCTTCCTCACCTCCTTTGGCAAACCAGCGACCTGCCCGAAAATCATGCCGGTATTCGGTCCTGGATAGATGAGGCCGGAATTGATAATGTACTGGCACCACTTGTCCTGGACGTGGCATCGGCCCATTGGCCCATCGATTCTGTGGACGCCGTCTTCAGCGCCAACGCGATCCACATCATGTCATGGAACCATGTAGTAAAAATGTTTGCGGGTATCGGACAGGTTTTAGATATAGGCGGCACCTTATGCCTGTATGGCCCTTTCAATTACGGCGGCAAATTCACCAGCGCGAGCAATGCGCAGTTCGATGCCTGGCTCAAAAAGCGCGACCCGCTCAGCGGCGTACGTAATTTTGAGGACGTGAATACCCTGGCCCGCGCACAGGGTTTAGATCTCGTAAAAGATTACGCGATGCCGGCGAATAATCGTACGCTGGTGTGGGAACGCGTAACTAGTTAGCCGGGATTCCTGTCGCCTGATTTGTGTAACTCAATCAATAATCAGCGGCTGCTTCGCATCATATTGGGTAATTTCAAATCCTACTCGCTGGTTTACTTGAATCACATACCTGCCTTCAACGGCCTTGCGCTTGCCGTTTATTTTTTGATAGATCTCCGGCCTGTGTTCGGTAAATTCTCCTGCAGGTGTTTGCAGGATTAAATTGCCCTGCGCATCCAGCACAATTTTATCAACGCCTTTAAAGCCCAATTGAATCTTTTTCGGATCGGCCCCAGGAGCAACCACGAAGTCGTACTCCAGTTGCTGCTGTTTTTCGTAATAGACGAGATCGATGCCGGGATATACGTCGCGATAGTGTACCTTGACCAAACGAGACAGGCCGTCTTGACCATTCTCGGCCGAACTTCCGCCGAAATTTTTGCCGTGCAAAGGTTCTTCGGGTACAACCTCAGGATGGGGGTTAGCACCCACCAGCGTCATGCGCACTGTTTGACGCTCGTGTTGTGCCGATGGGCTGTTAGTATGGGGTGATGCCGTTGACCGGATCTGTTGCGAAGATGAATTGCCGGTATAGGCGGCCGTTGCGCCGGCGCTTGCTATTCCAAAAACAACGCATAAAGCGGTCAGGTATAATTGTTTTTTTGGCGATGTTTCCTTATCAACTTTCATAGACTTCTCCTTGTCTGATTGTTGTGTGCGCCAAGAGTTTTTGCCAAGGCTCCCGCCTACTCTTAACGCCTCATTTAATAGCACGCTGCTTGGTTTTTAGCAAGGGCGCGTTGCGGAGACCGGCAATGGATAATTCACCCTGTATGCTAATAGTATCTATGATAGATCGAGTGCTTTTATGAACGCAGACTGCCCACTCTGCCTGGCGCGCGCAGAGACTGTGCTTTGGCACGACGCAAAGTGCCGCGTCATTCTGATCGGCGATGCGGATTACGCGGGCTTTTGCCGTGTGATCTGGAACAGCCATGTTGGGGAAATGACCGACCTTGATCCGGGTGAGCGCGCGCATTTGATGAAGGTCGTGTTTGCCATCGAGGCGGTTTTGCGCGAGGCCTTGGCGCCGGCCAAGATCAACCTCGCCTCACTGGGCAATCAGGTGCCGCATTTGCACTGGCATGTAATCCCGCGCTTTAGCGATGATGCGCATTTTCCCAATTCGGTCTGGTCGGAACGTTTACGTGACGGCGCCGCGCGCATCGCACCCGATCCCGGCATATTGCGCAACAAGCTGCGTGAGCGATTTGATTAAAAAAGTAGCGTGCGCTGTGCGCACGAATGCAACGCTTCTTCGCTACTACGTGCTACGCCAAAACAGGCCTCACCTTGCCAGCGGCCAGCTTGGCGCGGACACGCGCCTCTTCGACATTGCTGCCGCTTGCCAGTGTCACGCCCATGCGCCGGCGTG
>JBDSTW010000152.1:0-2383 GCA_039928055.1 Gammaproteobacteria bacterium
CGGGCCTTTGGTGACCACATGGATGCGCGCCTGCGGAGCGAGGCGCAGAGCCAGGCTCAGCCCGGCGATCCCGCTGCCGATAATTAACACGTCGGATTGATGCTGCATAGGTCCCCTACGAAAAATCTACCGTTACTGGCCGGCGCCGCAAACGGGGCGAGCATGGGCTGATAATGACGTTAAGCTCATATCAACTGTCGTTTTAGTAGCAAATCCGCCTATAATTATAATTTAATGAGTTACAGAGGTTAGTGGCCGGGCGCGAATACACCCGCTTCAGGCGTACGCTAACTCATTAACAGCGCCGGCTGCAAATGCAGGGAAGGCAAGCTTGCGCTACGTTACATACCGATAACATGGCATACTTAGACTTCGTCCAAGCGAAATTTTGCCCGGCTTCACTTAAAAAAGCTAAGGGACTGGACTTTTTATTCTTTTATCAGGATCCAATGGCGAACTATATTTTTCTATTAGGGTCTATTGCTGTGCAAAGGAGTGCCTCATTGTGAAAGGGAAACCCCGGACGAGCGAACACAACGTCGACCAGGAGTTGGTTGGTCGTGTTCAAAAGGGTGAGAAGAAGGCATTTGATATCCTGGTACTGAAGTATCAGCACAAGCTGCATAAGTTGATATCACGGTATATTCGCGATTCCAGCGAGGTCCAGGACGTTGCCCAGGAGTCATTTATAAAGGCCTACCGCGCCTTGCCGAACTTTCGCGGAGAAAGCGCCTTCTATACATGGCTATATCGTATTGCCATCAATACGGCCAAAAACTACCTGGTAGCCCAGGGGCGCAGGCCGCCGGATGGCGACATTGACGTAGCCGATGCCGAGCAGTATAGCGGCGACTCCGCATTAAAGGACTATGCCACCCCTGAGCATGTGCTGCTCCGTGATGATATCGAGAAAACCGTAAGTCGAGTCATCCGGCAACTCCCTGAAGATTTGCGCATGGCGATCACCCTGCGCGAACTGGAGGGATTGAGTTATGAGGAAATCGCCGAGTTAATGGCGTGCCCCGTAGGCACGGTGCGCTCCCGCATTTTCAGAGCACGCGAGGCGATAGATAATAAACTCAAACCGTTATTGGAAACTAACTAGAAGTGGTGAGTACTTAAATGAATATTAAGATCGAGGAACAAATTTCCGCCCTGATGGATGGTGAATTATCCGACAGCGATACACATGATCTAATCAGCACGATGCAGCATGATCCCGAGCTAAAAAAGGTTTGGGGTACGTACCATCTTATCAGCGCCGCCCTGCATAATAATCTGCCGGACAAATTGGAACCGCACAGAGCGCAGAGTTTAAATGCCGCACTTGCCTCCGAACCGACTGTTCTGGCGCCGCGCTCCGTTACACTGAAATCGAAGCTCCGCACCATGACCCCGGCATTCAGGCAGATTGCCGGGCTGGCCATTGCCGCTTCAGTCACTGCGGTGGCGATTTTAAGCGTACAAACCCTGCCCCAGGATCCGCTGGCCGGTAACGCCCAGGTTGCGTCCTTTACGCAAGCCCAGCAGCCATTCGGTTTCGTCAATAATGAATTCGTCCAAGCTCCAACCATTGAAAATGTGGCCGCCTTTGCCCCCGCCGTACCTTTCCTGATTGAAAATACCACGGATCAGCCTTGGGGTATGGGGGAGCCTGCCTTCGAGGCGAAATTGAACAACTATCTCAACAATCATAATCAGTACTCGACTCCTGCGGAGATGCAGGGTGTGCTTCCTTACGCACGGCTGGTAGGGCACGGCCAAGAACAATAGAGCCGTGTCTTTGCGCCCACGGACGATATCCGGCATCGCCACGATGCTGTGCTTGCTGACGATCCCCGCATGGGCTGACTCTCCCTCCCTCTCTGCGCGCGAATGGCTGGAAAGAATGTCACGCGCCGCCCATGAGCTTGATTATGAGGGCACCTTTGTCTATCTGCACGATAAGCAAATGATGGCCATGCATTTTACTCATGTCGCCGATGAGCAAGGCGAACACGAGCGTCTCGTATCGCTGAACGGTACAGGCGAGGTCATCTTGAACAATAACAGCATGGTATCTCTGCTGCCCGGACAGCCCACCACAAATGCCAGAGGCCTGCCCAGAAAGAGCTTCCCCGAAGCCTTGGCCAACGGCATTGGGCAACTGGAAAAATATTACGACTTCACGCTACAGGGTAAACGGCGCGTGGCCGGCCGCTTAACGCAAAAGATCACCGTTAAGCCCAAAGACAACTACCGCTACGGTTACAGGTTATGGATAGACGACGCCAGCGGCCTCTTGTTAAAAGCCGATATGCTGAATGAAAGCGGAGTGCCTCTTGAGCAGATGATGTTTACCGAGATCAAGCTGAACAGCGGTGGCGCTTCTTCCATCGGGGAG
>JBDSTW010000153.1:0-7617 GCA_039928055.1 Gammaproteobacteria bacterium
GGCTATTTGGCGGACGCTGCTTACGGATAATCCGGCGATTTTTTATAGCGGCGGTCCACGAACAAAGAATTACCGTTCATTTTTTTAGCCATTGCCTTGGCGTTGCTGGCCATGCTGGCGACATCGTGATAAGAATCAAAATTCTTTGGGGATATTTCCACCGCACCAATGGATAAACTCATAATGGGGTAGAAGCTTTTTTTGCCGCGCCGGTCCTTGGACCATAAGCCACCCCCCTTTAGGTGCTGTTTATCATAAAGCTGGATTATTTCGGATTCGAAGCGCTTCAGAATAAATTCGCAGTGCGCCATCCAGTCTGCACTCAAGAAGAGTGTAATAAAGTCATCTCCACCGATGTGTCCGACGAAGTCACATTCTTTATTGTGTGATTCAACTAATATTTGCGCCGTTAATTTGATCGCTTCATCACCTTTACTGAAACCGTATGCATCGTTAAACGGCTTGAAATTATCCAGATCGAAGTAACACACGATAAAATTCGTATCCTCCCGCACCAAAGTCTCAAGGCGCTCATTAAGCGGCACCGTGCCCGGCAATAAGGTAAGCGGATTCGCATGGCGGGCATTGCGGATTTGTAGGTCAGTGATCTTCTGAAGCAACCGCATGACAATACCCACACCTGCATAGCGGCCGTCATCAGTAATGATGAAATCATCGTTCATATGAAGATCAGCCTCTTTGGTCACCAGCTTGCTGAGCTTCTCCAGCGGCAAGTTCTTATCAATTATAAGAGGATTAACATCCATAAACTCGGTTACCATTTCCTTGCCGTGCAGCGAACGTCCAAAAAGGCTGGCGAACATTTGTATAATTAGCTGTATCTTCGTCTGTACGAAAAATGAATTTTGAGGATATTACATATTTATGTATTTTTTATGACTAAGTTTTATGTATTAAGCTTCCCCTGGTTAAATGCCTGAATCAATGCAGTTCCGTATACATACTCATGCTGCCGCCGGGATCGGAAACCTCCAAGTCCTTTAAGTTATTGACGTTCGCCACCCATAAAATCCTCCGGATGGTTTGCCGGCAACTACGGCCGGATGCTTGAGAAAAGTACGGTAGTTAAAACAGCCGAGAGAAAACTACATTACGCGGAAAGTATAAAATTCAGACCCTGCCGATAAAATCGAAACCGGCTTTAGTCTTCGTGGCCTGGCAAGTTAATGGTATAGTTTAGTCATATGCAATTTTCAGCAGTTGGTCATGCCGGTGAAATACCCTGCCCTTCAATATTTCCAACTCAAACTATGCCCTGCTCTTCTATCACTGGCGTCATTTTAGCCGGCGGCCGTGCCAGCCGCATGGGCGGCACGGACAAGGGATTGATCGAGATGGACGGCAAGCCGTTAATAGAGCATGTGCTGATGCGCCTCATCCCACAGGTCAGTGCCCTGCTAATAAGCGCTAACAGAAATCTTGCGGATTACGCACGCCAGGGATATCCCGTCATCCAGGACACGCTTGATGGTTATTTAGGTCCCTTGGCGGGCATGCTAAGCGCGATGCGTGTGGCACGCACACCGTACATTCTGACCGTGCCGTGCGACGGCCCGTTTATTCCGGCCAATCTCGCGCAGCGCCTGCTGAGAGGCTTGCAAGAACACGACTCGGATATAGCCGTGGCTTGTGATGGAAAAGACATGCAGCCGGTCGTGGCGCTCATTGCCTGTACGCTGGCGGACGATATTCAGCATTACCTTGACAGTGGCCAGCGCAAGGTCGGTAACTGGCTGGGAAAACATAAGCCGGCGCTGGTCGATTTTTCCGATCAACCCGCGGTGTTTATAAATATCAACACTCCGCAAGAGCGTAGCGCATTTGAGCAGCAACTGAACCCGGGTGAAAAATGTTAAGCGCATCGTCGCTACCGGTATTGGGTTTTGCCGCTTACAGCGGCGTTGGCAAAACGACCTTGTTAGCCAAGCTACTGCCCTTGTTTATAAGCCGTGGTTTGCGCGTGGGCATCGTCAAGCATGCGCATCACAGCTTTGATATAGACCATCCCGGCAAGGACAGCTACGAACTGCGCAAGGCGGGGGCCGCGCAGATGCTGATCGCCTCTGAGCGGCGCTGGGCGCTCATGGCGGAGAATGAGGCAGCTCAGGAGCCTCAGCTACCACCATTATTAGCGCGCCTGGATCACGACAAGCTTGACCTGATTCTTGTCGAGGGCTTCAAACACGAGCCCTTTGCCAAGATCGAGTTACACCGCAGCGATCTTCCCCACCCTTTATTATTTCCCGGCGATGCGACTATTATCGCTATGGCCAGCGATATTCCGATTGCGCACGAGCACGATATAACCCGGCTGGATCTCAATAATCCATCTGCAATTGTCGATTTTATTGTTGAATATTTAGACCTTCACAATGCAGCCCCCCTCTGATTGCATGGTTGATTATGACCCCAACGCGCTGAGCGTCGAGGAGGCGCTACGCCGTATCGACACGGATATTCAGCCGCTCGCCGAGACCGAGAAAGTTGCCCTGAGTGAATGCCTTGGACGCGTTCTGGGCGAGGATATTATCTCGCCGCTGAATGTCCCGGCTTACGCCAACTCGGCCATGGATGGATATGCCCTGCGCGGCAGCGACATCCCGGCCTCTGGCATGCGCGAATTGCATATGATAGGCACGGCCTGGGCGGGCACGCCTTTTGCTGAGCCGGTGGAGCCCGGCGAGTGCGTGCGCATTATGACGGGCGCACTGCTGCCACAAGGGGCCGATACCGTAATCATGCAGGAGCGCGTGGAGCGCCAGGGCGATAAGGTACAAATCGATAGCCGCAATAAACCCGGCCAGCATGTGCGCCGGGCCGGTGAAGACCTCGCCGCGGGCCAGATTGTCATGCACACCGGTAAACTCTTGAGGCCCGCGGAGCTAGGTGTGCTGGCCTCGTTAGGCATTGCCGAAATAGTGCTGAAACGAACTTTGCGCGTGGCCTTTTTTACCACCGGGGACGAACTTTGCTCACTGGGTGAACCCTTAAGCCCCGGGAAAATCTATGACAGCAATCGCTATACCATCGCGGGAATGCTGCGCCGCCTGGGCGTAACGGTTATTGATCTGGGGATTGTACGTGACCGGCGCGAAGATATTGCGCGTGCCTTTACCCAAGCTGCCAGTGTCGCCGATGCCATCATCACCTCCGGTGGCGTGTCGGTTGGCGAAGCGGATTTCGTCAAGGAAACGCTAGAGGCCTTGGGCCAGGTAAGCCTCTGGAAGATTGCGATGAAACCCGGCCGCCCGTTGGCCTTCGGCAAAATTGAAAATAGTATATTCTTCGGCCTGCCCGGGAATCCGGTATCCGCCATGACGACGTTTTATCAGTTCGTGCAACCGGCATTGCAGCGCCTTATGGGCCAGAGCGCAACGTCGAATCACCTGATCAAAGTTCCTTGTGTGTCCAGGCTTAAGAAGGCGCCCGGCCGCATGGAATTCCAACGCGGCAAATTAGAGCGGGACGCCGGTGGACAACTCACGGTGCGCAGTACGGGCGAACAAGGCTCCGGTATTTTAAGTTCGATGAGCCAAGCCGACTGCTTTATCGTTTTGCCGGTAACCAGCGGGGATGTGGAGCCGGGGAATTGGGTGGAGGTGCAGCTATTTGAAGGACTTGTTTGATTTCAATGGTGCCAGCGAAGGGTTCTGCCACCCTTTTTCAATAATGTAAGCGAGTGCGGTGGCCTGACCTGCCGCCAGCCACCACCGCACCCGCTCATCTTAATGACATCTAACGATGCTTTTCAGCATAGACGTTTGCCGGTTATACAAGGATAGTGTTCCTTTAGGCCGGTGCGCCGGCACCCATCGCCATGGTAGCGGCGGGTTTCATTTTTGCGCGCCTCTTTGCCGCCTGCCTACGCTTGGCAGCGGCCCGTTTCTTTGCGGCCTGCTTGGCAGCGTAGTCACGCTCCCATTTCATATCAAAGGCCTGGCGAGCCTTTTGCTTCGCAGCAGCCTTGGCTGCGGCCACCTTCTTTTCAGCCTGAGCTATTCTCCGTTGCTGTGCCAAGGCCTTTGCCTTGGCTGCCCGCTCCCTTTTTGCAGCGGCTTTGGCCCTTGCATTCACAGCCCTTTGCTTTGCCGCTGCCTTCTTTGCAGCCATGCCGCTTGCATTGGATTTACCGGCCTTCGACTTCATCGTTTTCTTCGCTGTCGGCTTCTTACCGGCGGTTACTTTCTTGGCCGGGCTCTTTTTAGCCGCGGCTTTTTTCACAACTTTAGTCTTTGCTTTCGGTTTCGATGCTGATTTTTTCTTAGGCATAATTTACTCCCCTGAGCTTTTCGGTGGCGTCATTATAAACACAAAAGTCAATAGTACAATTAAAATTTAAATTTATCCATGCACTTAAATTCGCGGGTAGTGGCTTCGATTGATTCTTGTCATCTGAACGTAGCGAAGGATCTTCTTGCACAGCCATTGGCTACCGAAAATCAGGCCCTTCGCTATCGCTCAGGGTGACAGCAAAAATTTCAAACTGGAACACCACCAAAATTCGCTTGGCTTAGTGAGCGGGGCAGAATTTATTTTTTAGCAGGAAGCGCCCGTAGAAATTGCAGATCACGCTACAATTAATTTTGCAAAGTTGGCGAGTCCGGATTGCCCGCGTTGTGGTACGTCGCGTCGTAAAATGGCGCGCCTTAGCGGGGTGCGCCATGCGCATGTGCGCGACGCTGCCGCGCTTCAGCCTCCAAAGCGGTCTCGGTTGCGTTCCAAGCCGGATCGGTTTCAGGCCATGCTTGGCTATGCTTTTCTATTAAATCGGCGAGCATGTGAATATGCTCGGGCCGCTCATTCAGCGCCGGGATATAGTGATAACTCTGCCCGCCGGCCTTTAGAAAAATATCACGATTCTCCATGGCTATCTCTTCCAGGGTTTCCAGGCAGTCCGCTGAAAATCCAGGACACACGACATCGACGCTTTTAACGCCGGCCTTTGCCCAGCTACGCAAGGTATGATCGGTGTAAGGCTGTAGCCATTCCTCACGGCCGAAACGCGATTGAAAGGTGAGTTGCCAGCGATCGTCCGAAAGATTCAGTCGCTCTGCGATCAGGCGCGCCGTCTTGTGGCATTCACAATAGTAGGGGTCACCGAGTAATAAAAAGCGCTTGGGCAAGCCGTGAAACGAAAACAGCAAACGCTCGGACGCACCTCGAGTTTCCCAGGCCGCGCGGATACTGTGCGCCAGGATATCGATGTAGCCCGGCTCATCGTGATAATGATTGATTAGGCGTAATTCGGGCAGCCAACGCCAGGTTTTCAAGACATCGGCCACGGCATCGAAGGTCGACGCCGTGGTCGATGCTGAATATTGCGGGTAGAGAGGCAGGACCAGCAGCCGGCGCACATTGGCTGCCTGTAATTGTTGCAAGGCTGCCGGTATGGAGGGATTTCCGTAACGCATGCCGAGCGCGACTACGACCGGGCCGCTGAACTTTGTTTTTAATACGTCCTGCAGGGCCTCGGCTTGACGTTTCGATATCGCCAGCAACGGCGAACCCTGCTCGGTCCAGACCTTTTGATAGCTGCGTGCGGAACGCGCGGGACGAATCCTGAGGATGACGCCGTGCAGGATCATCCACCACAGCATACGGGGCATGTCGACCACGCGCGGATCCCACAAAAACTCGCTCAAGTAGCGCCGCACTGCTGCACTGGTGGGTGCGTCCGGCGTGCCGAGATTGGTTATGAGTATGCCGGTAGCCGGCTGCGCGCTGTGAGCGTAGCCCTCACTGCCCTGATAGGTAAGCATGTATTATCTCTTGGGATACCGACGGGCCTAAAGTATACCGCGGGCGTGGGGGTTAATGTATGTGCCAGCGCGCATCCTGTTGGCACGGTTTTAAAGGCTTGCCTGGAATATCACGCGGAGCCTGCGCAGTTGTTCTAGTGGCTTATCACGCGCTTTATAGTGGTTTTTTCGTAGTCCGCAGAGGCAAGATTATCCAGGTAGGCCTTGAAGTCCGCACCCAGATCAGGATGTTGCAGGGCGTATTCCACGGTGGCCTGCAAATAGCCCAGTTTATCGCCGCAATCATAGCGTTTGCCGCTGAATTGATAGGCCAGCACACGCTCTTCCAGCAGTAACTCGGCAATGGCATCCGTCAATTGAATTTCCCCGCCGGAGCCGCGCCGCGTCGTTTCCAGCAGAGCGAATATGCGCGGTTGAAGTATATAGCGGCCCACGACTGCCAGCGTCGAGGGAGCCAGCTCAGGGGCCGGTTTTTCAATGATGCCGTCTACCTGGCCGATACGTGCCTGAAATGAACCGGCACGTACGATGCCGTATTTCCTGGTATCCGCAGCCGGTATTTGTTCAACGGCGAGGATATTACACTGGTGTTGCTCATAGAGCGCAGTCATTTGGCTCATGCAACCATTGCCCTGGCCGTCAATCAAATCGTCCGCCAGAATAACGGCAAACGGCTCATCGCCAATAACGTGCTTTGCGCATAATACGGCATGCCCCAAACCCAAGGCCTCTGCCTGACGGACATACGTGCAGGTTACCCCCGCAGGCAAAATGCCGCGCACCAGGGCCAGTAACTCGGCCTTGCCGCGCTTTTCCAGCTCGCATTCCAGTTCGTAAGACTTATCGAAATGATCTTCGATGGCACGTTTGCCGCTACTGGTGACGAATACCAGATCCGTAATCCCTGCCGCGACCGCCTCCTCCGTAGCATACTGTATGAGTGGCTTGTCTACGATCACTAACATTTCCTTGGGTGTAACCTTGGTGGCCGGCAGGAAACGGGTGCCCAGGCCCGCCACAGGAAACACGGCTTTTCTAACGGTTGCTTTCATACGTTTCTCCGATGAATACTGATCACCTTGTGAGAGTCGGCAGTTTCTGGCTCCTCTAATTCAGGGACCAGCTTTTTAAGAAGCTCGCGGACTCCGGACTCGTCATAACCGGCACAGACCTTTTCCATTTCGGTAATCACGCCGGTCAATAACTTCCACTCAACCTCGCGGCACTGCGCAAGCAGAATTTTTTCATGCTCCGTCGCGGAAAGATTTTCCTGCGCGTGGAATAATTCCTCGTACAGCTTCTCGCCCGGCCTAAGCCCGGTATAAACAATTTCGATATCCTTGCCGGGGATTTTTCCCGCCAGTTTAATCATCTGCTCTGCGAGGTAGGCAATCTTTACCGGCTCGCCCATATCCAGGACATAGATTTCACCGCCCTTGCCCATGGCCTCTGCCTGCATGATCAGTTGGCAAGCCTCGGGGATGGTCATAAAGAAACGGATGATCTCGGGGTGGGTTACCGTCACCGGCCCCCCTGCGGCAATTTGTTTTTGAAACAAGGGGACGACGCTACCTGCCGAACCAAATACGTTACCGAAACGCACGGTAATAAAATGTGTTGATGTTCTCTGGTTGAGATTTTGGCAAAAGATTTCCGCGATACGCTTGGTCGTGCCCATGATGCTGGTGGGGTTGACCGCCTTGTCCGTTGAAATCATCACGAACTTGGCGCAACTGTATTTACTGGCCGCCAAGGCCAGCGTTTTGGTGCCCAGCACATTATTCCGCACCGCCTCGCGTGCCTGGCCTTCGAGCATGGGGACATGTTTGTAGGCGGC
>JBDSTW010000154.1:0-3763 GCA_039928055.1 Gammaproteobacteria bacterium
GGCGGCCTGTTCATCGACCTGAAAGTCGCGTTGCTCGCGGTACGCCGTCAATAGCAAGCGCAAATTATTTTCATCCAGTTGGCCGTCCGGGCGGCTGCACCAGTCGTTCACGGTCACGGCCAGATCATAGAGCAGCACATCGTTGCAGGCGTAATAGAAGTCGATGATGCCGGTGAGCGTGTCGTCCACGAACAGCACATTGTCGCGAAACAGGTCGGCGTGAATCACGCCGACCGACAAGTCGCGCGTCTGAACCTGGCCTTGAAATTCCATCTCAGCGGTTAGTAAGGCGGCATCAGCGCTGTCCAGACAAGGCAACACCTTGCGTGCGGTCGTCCGCCGCCAAGCCGCCCCCCGTTCATTCTCCCGCCGGCCGCTGAAGGCCTGCCCGACCCTGTGCATATGCCCCAGGCCGCGCCCCACCGCGCGGCACTGCTGCGGCGTAGGGGTGAGCACATTGGCCCCCGGCAAGCGCTGCACCAGCGCCGCCGGTTTGTCCTTGAGGCTGCGCAGATAACGCCGCTGCCGATCGGCGATGGGGTGCGCGCTGGGCACATCCTGTTCCGCGAGGAAGGCCATGAGTTCGAGAAAATAGGGCAGTTCCTGCGCACCCATGGTCTCGAACAAGGTGAGTACATATTCGCCCTGCGTGGTGCTTACATAGTAGTTGGTATTTTCAATCCCTGCGCTGATGCCTGAGAAAGCGACGAGCCCGCCGAGCGCATAAGTGCATAAAAATTCCTCAAGCTCGTGCGGCTCGATACGCGTGTAGACAGACATGATGGCCTTAGAAGTGTTCGCGATCCGCTAACGCGGAATTAAGCTCACGGCAAATATTTACCAGCTAAATAATACCCATTGCGGGATATTGATATCGGTAATGTCGTTGCTGCGCGTCTCCAATACACCGTCGCCGTCGCTGTCGATCAGATAATAGGGCGGGCCCACGCTGGGCGTAATCTTCACCTTGAAAAGCCGGCCGTTGACACGGTATTCCTCAACGGTTTCCTTGTCGCGATGAATGATGGTTACCTCCGGTTCCAGGGGCTCGCCGCTCTGCACGGCTTGGGGAATTTCCGGTGGCTCGGGAACGGGAAGCAGCTCGCCGGGAGGCGCGGATTCCCCATTGCCGGTTTCATCCGGCGCGGCATTATCCGTGGCAGGCGGGGTTGCCGGTTCCGGCAAGGTCTGGTCGGCGGCGACGGCCGGCAGGGGTGACAGCAGGATGCTGATTAAAACTGTACTGTACGCGGATAATATTTTCATAAGTGTCCTTATTCTGATGGGTTACACCAAGATACCCTGCTCGCCCGCCGAGGGCGCTTCTCCCAGGTATTCGTAATGATCAAAGATAGCATCCACCACGTCTTGCGGCTTGTCCAGTAGTTGCAATAACTCCAGGTCCAGGGGGCCGATGGTGCCTTCCGGTACCAGGGTTTCCTTGAACCAGTCCAGCAGGCCTTTCCAGAAGGGCGAGTGCACCAGGATGATCGGAATGCGGCGCGCCTTTTGTGTCTGCACGAGCGTGAGGATCTCTGCCAGCTCATCCAGGGTGCCGAATCCGCCCGGCAGGATGACATAGGCCGAGGCATATTTGACGAACATCACCTTGCGCGAAAAAAAGTGTCTGAAGTTGAGCGAAATGTCCTGGTAGGAGTTCGCGCTTTGCTCATGCGGCAGGATGATGTTCAGGCCCACGCTCGGTGATTTCCCCTCGAAAGCACCCTTGTTGACCGCCTCCATGAGGCCGGGCCCGCCGCCGCTTACGATGCTGAAACCGGCGTCCGACAGCAGGCGCGCGATGTCCTCGCCCAATTTATAATAAGGATGGTCGGGCAGAGTGCGCGCCGAGCCGAACATGGTGACCGAGGGTTTGATCTGCGAGAGCTGCTCGAAGCCCTCGATAAACTCAGCCATGATCTGGAATATCTTCCAGGATTCGCGGGTGAGCAGGGTGTCGTTGATAGTGCGGTGGGCAAACTTGCCGGGTTCGTTCATAATTCTCTCTTTAATTTCCGCAATTCCCCGCATTACGGGCACATGAACCAAACTAAATCGCTGGTACTGGTGGACGCGTCATCCTATTTGTACCGCGCCTTCTACGCCATGCCGCCGCTGACCAATTCACAAGGCCTCCCGACCGGGGCGGTTTATGGGGTGGTCAACATGGTGCGCAAGCTGCTGGCCGAGTATGACCCGCAGCATATTGCCCTGGTGTTCGACGCCAAGGGCAGGACCTTTCGCGACTATCTCTATGCCGGGTACAAGGCCCATCGCCCCCGCATGCCGGATGATCTTGGCGTTCAGATCGCCCCGCTGCACGCCATTATACATGCAATGGGTTTGCCATTATTGCTTGTGGACGGGGTCGAGGCCGATGACGTGATCGGCACGCTGACGTGTCAGGCTACGGCATTGGGCATGCACGTGCACATCTACACCGGCGATAAGGACCTCGCGCAACTCGTCAACGAGCGCGTCACGCTGATCAACACCATGACTAATAGTGTGCTCGATCCGCAGGGTGTGATCGACAAATTCGGCATTCCCCCAGAGCGCATCGTCGATTATCTTGCCCTCGTGGGGGACAGTTCCGACAATATTCCGGGCGTGCCCAAGGTGGGCCCGACCACGGCCGTCAAATGGCTGAAACAATACGGCTCACTCGACGCTATTATAGAGCAGGCCGACACCATCACCGGCAAAATCGGGGAGAACCTGCGTGCTTCACTGGCCCAATTTCCGGTTTCCCGTGCGCTGCTTACCGTGAAATGCGATGTGCCGCTGGATGTGAAGCCGCTCGACCTGCAACGCGGCGCGCCGGATCTGCACGCCTTGCGCGAACTGTACAAGCAACTGGAGTTCAAGGCCTGGCTTTCGCAAATCCCGGTGCAGTCCGCGGTGAGTGGCGCGGCGCAAACGACCAGGATTGCGCAGGTGGAGGTCGAAATTCGCGAGCGTGCCACCACCGTGCCGGTTTGCCAGCTCATCGTTGCGCCTGCACAACTCGAGGAGTGGATGGCCCGCCTCGAACAGGCCGAGCTGGTCTGCTTCGACCTCAAGACCACCAGCCTGGATTATATGCAGGCGCGGATTGCCGGCATTGCCCTGGCCGTGTCCGCTCCCGCCGACGGTGTGACAACGGCGTATATCCCGCTGGCGCACGATTATGAAAGTGCGCCGCAGCAACTCGATCGCGCCGGGGTGCTGGAGCGCTTGCGGCCCTTACTGGAAGATCCCAGGCGCGCCAAGCTCGGTCATGACCTCAAGTTCGCCACCCATGTGTTCGCCAACCACGGCATCCGGCTGGCCGGCGCGCACTTTGACACCATGCTGGAATCGTATCTGTTGGATAGTACGGCCACGCGTCACGACCTCGATTCACTGGCGCTTAAATATCTGGACGGCAGGGCTCACACCCTCGAAGCGATCGCGGGCAAGGGCGTACGGGCACTGAGTTTTAATCAAATCGCCATCGAGCCGGCGAGCCTGCATGCGGCGGAACAGGTCGCCCTGATCCTGCGCCTGCACGAAACTTTATGGCCGCAAGTGCGTGCGACAGGCAATTTGCAGTGGTTGTTTGTGCATATGGAGATGCCCTTGGTGCCGGTACTTGCACGCATCGAGCGCAACGGCGTGAGCGTGGACGCGCACATGTTGCAAGGCCAAAGTGCGGAACTCACGGCGCGCATGGATGAGTTGGAACAGCAGGCCCATGCGCTGGCCGGGCAGCCGTTCAATCTCGGCTCACCGCTGCAAATCC
>JBDSTW010000155.1:0-6489 GCA_039928055.1 Gammaproteobacteria bacterium
GCATTATTGGCAGGCGCGCAACCCTGGTTTTTGAATACGACCGGCGCAACCGGCATGCTCCCGGATTTCGATGCCGTGCCCGCGGCCGTGTGGGACCAATGCCAGCTCATCTACCTCTGTTCGCCCGGCAATCCTACCGGTGCGGTGCTGGCTGCCGCGACACTGGAAAAACTCATCGGCCTGGCCGATCGGCACGATTTCATCATCGCCTCCGATGAGTGCTACTCGGAGCTTTATCTCGATGAAGATAAGCCGCCCACGGGCCTGCTCGAGGCCGCCGCGCGCATGGGCCGCGACGATTACCGCCGCTGCGTGGTATTTCACAGCCTGTCGAAACGCTCCAGCGTGCCCGGCATGCGCTCCGGCTTTGTTGCGGGCGACGCGCAGATCATCGATAAATTTCACCTCTACCGCACCTATCACGGCTGCGCCATGCCGCCGTTCACCCAGGCCGCCAGCATCAAGGCCTGGCGCGATGAACAACATGTGCGCGAGAATCGCAAACTCTATCGCGAGAAATTCGACGCCGTGATCGGCTGCCTCGCCGAGGTCACGCACGTGGATCGCCCCGCAGGGGGGTTTTATCTATGGTTGCAGACACCGATTGACGACCAAATCTTTGCACGCGAACTGTATGCCCGTCACAATATTACCGTATTGCCCGGCAGCTTTTTATCGCGCACGGCTCATGGCATTAATCCCGGCCTGGGCTACGTGCGTATTGCACTGGTCGCGCCATTCGAGGAATGCATGGAAGCAGCCATGAACATCCGCGAATTTATAGCAGGGTGCTGAAAATTTAGTTTCAGCACCCTGCTATGCGGTACAGGGACGTGCCGCCATTTTTCAAACACATGTGTATTTGAAAAATGGAGCAAAGCAAAAAATGATATTTTTGCTTTGCGTGGTTGAAAAAGTCCTGGACGGACTTTTTCAAAAAATTAATAGCTACCCTACAATAATGGAAAAAATATGAAACAAATGCAGGCAACCATCGAACAGGCCTTTGAGCAGCGCGCCCAGATTAACGCACAGAATGTCGATGCACGCGTCAAGGAGGCCGTCCGCGAGGCTATCAATCTGCTCGACAGCGGAACGCTGCGCGTGGCGGAAAAAAAGGACGGCGCCTGGGTGGTAAACCAGTGGCTGAAAAAGGCCGTGCTATTGTCATTCCGCATCGAAGACAATCACCTTATTCGAGACGGCTACAGCAATTACTATGACAAGGTCGCACCCAAGTACGCGGCCTATAAAGAGGACGATTTTCGCAGCAGCGGCGTGCGTGTGGTGCCCCCCGCCGCAGCCCGTCACGGCTCTTATATTGCCCCCGGCGTGGTGTTAATGCCCTCGTATGTCAACATCGGCGCCTATGTCGATAGCGGCACCATGGTCGATACCTGGTCTACGGTCGGTTCCTGCGCGCAAATCGGCAAGAACGTGCATCTCTCCGGCGGCGTGGGCATCGGTGGCGTATTGGAACCGGTGCAGGCCAATCCTACCATCATCGAAGATAACTGCTTTATCGGCGCGCGTTCCGAGGTCGTCGAAGGCGTCATCGTGGAGGAAGGCGCGGTGATCTCCATGGGTGTCTACATCGGCCAGAGCACCAAGATTCTCAACCGTATGACCGGCGAGATCAGCTACGGCCGCATCCCCGCGGGCTCTGTTGTCGTGTCCGGAAGTTTGCCGTCGAAAGATGGCAGCTACAGCCTGTACTGCGCCGTCATCGTCAAACAGGTGGACGAGAAGACGCGCAGCAAGGTCGGCATCAATGAATTATTGCGCGACATCTGACGACCCCTTCCCCCTCGATGGGGGAAGGTTGGGATGGAGGTGATCAGCGTGAGGAAAATTCTGGTATGAACATCTTATACGGCATTACCAATTGCACCACCGTAAAGAAGGCGCGCACATGGTTGGAGAATAATGCTATCGAGTATCGCTTCCATGATTTTCGTACGCACGGTTTGGACACTGATACCTTGCAGTCTTTCATCAGTTCCTCCGGTTGGGAGACCTTACTCAACCGCAGCGGCATGACCTGGCGCAAGCTACCCGAAAAGGATAAATCCGATCTCGATGAGAGGAGCGCATTAAACTTAATGCTCCAATTTCCTACTGTTATCAGGCGCCCTGTGCTTATGCTGGATAAAACGCGCACTAAAAAATTCTACATTGGTTTTCAGGAAGCCGAGTACCAAAAAATATTCGCTGTACAGGAGTAATATGTCCGCTACGCTCGACCTTACCATTGATCTTATTTCGCGTGCGTCTCTCACGCCACACGATGCAGGCTGCCAGGAACTCATCGCCTCACGCTTGCGCCCGCTGGGCTTTAGCGTCGAACACCTGCGCTTCAGTGATGTAGACAATCTGTGGGCACGGCGCGGCACGCAAAGTCCTTTGCTGGTGTTTGCCGGACATACCGATGTTGTCCCGACCGGCCCGCTGGATCAATGGCTCTCCGACCCCTTCAAACCGACCCTGCGCGATGGCTATCTCTACGGGCGCGGCGCCGCCGATATGAAGGGCGGGATCGCGGCCATGGTCACGGCGGTTGAGCGTTTTATTACTGCGCACCCTGAGCATAAAGGCTCTATCGCCTTTCTGATTACCAGCGATGAAGAAGGGCCCAGCATCAATGGCACGGTTAAGGTCGTTGAGCTCCTGGAGGCGCGCGGCGAAAAAATAGACTGGTGTGTCATCGGCGAACCCACGTGCGTTAAGACCGTCGGCGACACCGTGAAGAACGGCAGGCGCGGCTCGCTCACCGGCAAGCTCATGGTGCACGGCACGCAAGGCCACGTCGCCTATCCGCACCTTGCCGCGAATCCCATCCACTTGTTTTCGGCTGCATTGGCTGAGCTTTGCGCACAAACCTGGGATCAGGGAAACGAATTTTTCCCGCCCACGACCTTTCAGATTTCAAATATGCATGCCGGCACCGGTGCGGATAATGTCATTCCCGGTAATCTGGAGGTCGTGTTTAATTTTAGATTCTCTACGGAGGTCACGCCCGACGAACTCCGGAATCGGGTAGGCCATGTGTTAGACCGACACCGGTTGAAGTACGACTTGGAGTGGCGGCTGTCCGGCCATCCCTTCCTGACGCCCAAGGGCGAGTTGGTCGAGGCCGCACGCACGGCCATAAAGGAAGTACTGGGCATTGCTACCGAACTCTCCACCTCCGGCGGCACCTCGGATGGCCGCTTCATTGCACCGACCGGCGCACAGGTTTTAGAACTCGGCGTGGTCAACGCCACCATTCACAAGCTCAATGAATGTGTACGAACGAATGACCTTGATGCCCTAAGCCTGGTTTATGAACGCATCATCGAAAATTTATTACTTCGAGGTTAAACAAATATAAAGGTAGGCACCATGAGCTCTATCAGTCGCTTCCAAAAATTAGTTGGCGATGCAAAGTCGCGCATCAAAGAAGTTACTATCCGGGAGGTCGCAGCTCAAACCGGCGCTAAAAAACCGATCCTGATCGATGTGCGCGAAGACAGCGATTGGAATGAGGGCCATGCCCAAGGCGCTATTCATCTCAGCCGCGGGATCATTGAATTAAAGATCGAAGATAAAATTCCGGACCCGAACACACCGATTGTCTGCTATTGCGGCGGCGGTAGCCGCTCGGCGCTCGTCGTGGATAGTTTGCAGAAGATGGGCTATACCCATGTGGCTTCATTGGCTGGCGGTTTCAAGGCCTGGAAGGATTCGGGCAGCCCAGTGTCAACCGATTCTGAATAGATTTTACGATTAAATCTCCCGCCGCCCCGTAAAGGCATGCGCCAAGGTGCCGCCGTCCACGTATTCAAGCTCGCCGCCGAACGGCACACCGTGCGCGATACGCGTGACCTTGACGCCGCGTGCGTGCAGCAATTCATTGATGTAATGCGCGGTGGCCTCGCCCTCCACGGTCGGATTGGTGGCGAGGATTACCTCTTGAGGCTTGTGGGCATTGATGCGTTGCAGGAGCAGATTGATGCCGATGTCATCCGGGCCGATACCGTCTAATGGCGATAGATGGCCCATAAGCACGAAATATAATCCCCTGTATCCGGTGGCGCGCTCGACGGCGAGCACATCGGCAGGCGTTTCCACTATGCACAGCAGCGAACGGTCGCGCGTATCGTTCGCGCACAAGCGGCATATCTCGGTTTCACTGAGGGTACGGCACGAGGTGCAATGACGAATGCCGTCTACCGCCGTGATCAGGGCATCGGCGAGTTGACGCGCACCGTCGCGGTTGCGCTCCAGCAAATAGAAGGCCATACGCTGCGCCGATTTTGGGCCGACGCCGGGGAGGCAACGCAAGGCGTCGATCAATTGACCGATAAGAGAGTTATACGCCATCCCGTTAAAACGGCATTTTGAAGCCGGCCGGGAGACCCATGCCCCCGGTCATGCCGGCGTACTTTTCCTTCGAGGTCTTCTCCACCTGACGCACGGCATCGTTGACCGCGGCGGCGAGCAAGTCCTCCAGCATCTCTTTATCATCCTGCATCAAACTCGGATCTATACTCACCCGCCGCACATCGTGGCTACCCGTCATCACCACGCTCACCATGCCGCCGCCCGACTGGCCGGTTACTTCGAGATTCGCCAGTTCCTCGGTCGCCTTCTGCAGATTCGCCTGCATCTGCTGAGCCTGCTTCATGATATTGCCAAGACCGCCTTTCATTTACATTTCCTCTCGTACAAAACGATAATCAAGTATAACAAGCGCCGCTTGAAAAGGGGGTTCCCATTAATCGACCGGCTGTATCGAATCGGGATTGATACTGGCATTAAACGTCTCGCATAAACTCTTGATGTTGGCATCGGCCTGAATAGCAGCCACCGCGGCTTGTTGGCGCTCGCCTTGCTGGCGCTGCTGTCTTGATGCCGGGGTTTCCTGCTCGGGCTTATCGATACTGATGACCAGCTTGAGCGGCGTCGCATAATACTGTTGCAGTGCCTGCTCGATACGCTCTTCCACCTTTTTACTGCGCAAATGCGCATGCGCACTATCCAGCACCAGATGCAGGCCATCGACACTGCGCTGCTTGAGTTCGCAGTTCACGGCGAGTTCGCGAGCGATGCCGGTCAGTTTGAGTGCATTGACGATAGCGGCCCAATCCTCGGCAACATCATCGCCTGCGGCAGGTTTAGCAACGGCAACCTTGGATGGCGTATCTGAACCAGGATGCGCCTGCGTCTTCGCTGCTCCAGTTTGTGTAAGCTGAGTTGGAGTAACAGGCGCAGTAGATTGCAGGTTTAACGCAGGCGCTGCATCCTTGGCATCCATCGGCCGGAACGCGAGCATGCGCAGCAGAACCATCTCAAAACCGCTGCGCGCATCGGGAATCAAGGGCAAATCGCGCCGCCCGATCACGCCAATTTGATAAAACAATTGCACGTCCTCCGCCGACATAGCCTTTGCTAATTTTAATATAGGCGCGGCATCGCCGAGGCTGTCATCCACCGCCTCCGGCAGCACCTGAGCGAAGGCGATCCGGTGCAGAGTAGATAAAAGTTCCGCCAGCACACCGCTAAAATCTGCGGCCTGCTCGGCCAATAACTGTACGCCTTCGAGCACGGCCTTCGCATCATTGCTCGCCAATGCTTCTAATAAAGAAAACACATGCTCATGCGCGATATTGCCCAGCATCGCGCGCACGTCGGCGTCGCTTAATCTACCGCCGCCATAGGCAATGGCTTGGTCCAGCAGGCTTAGCGCATCGCGCATGCTGCCATCGGCGGCGCGTGCGATGGCAGCATGCGCGGCGGCCTCGCTTTCAATGCCCTCGTGCGCGAGGATGTGCGCAAGATGCTTGTCGATAAACTCCCACGGCAGGCGTTTAAGATTGAATTGCAGACAACGCGAGAGCACGGTCACGGGAATCTTTTGCGGGTCGGTCGTCGCCAAAATAAATTTCACGTGCGGCGGCGGCTCCTCCAGTGTTTTCAACATCGAGTTAAACGCAGACTTGGAGAGCATGTGCACCTCGTCGATGAGATACACCTTGTAGCGGCCGCGCGTGGGCATGTATTGGGCGTTATCCAGAACCTCGCGCATATTATCGATGCCCGTGTGCGAAGCGGCATCGAGCTCCAGAAGATCGACAAAACGCCCCTCGTCTATTTCCCGGCACGCGCTGCACTGGCCGCAGGGCGTGGAACTCATTGCCACTTCACAATTGAGCGACTTCGCCAGGATGCGGGCGATCGTCGTCTTGCCTACGCCACGTGTGCCGGTAAATAAAAAGGCATGATGCACGCGGTTATTATCGAGGGCATTGATGAGCGCGCGCAGCACATGTTCCTGCCCGACCATCTCGTTGAATGTGCGGGGGCGCCACTTGCGTGCTAGGACTTGGTAACTCATGAAAAGACTCGGCGTATCACGCAGTCAAAATAGCAGAATAACGGGCTTAAGGGCAGCCATTAAACAAGGGCACTGAAAGCCGTTCGTGGTGAGCTTGTCGAACCATAAACACC
>JBDSTW010000156.1:0-3884 GCA_039928055.1 Gammaproteobacteria bacterium
GCCAGCGCGTCCTGGACCTTGCCGGCGGCACGGGCGATCTGGCCGCCAAATTTGCACCGCGCGTGGGCGCACAAGGGCAGGTCGTCGTCGCCGATATCAACGCCGCCATGCTGGCACGTGGGCGCGAGCGCTTGGTGAACGAAGGCCTTATCGGCAATGTCGAGTATGTGCAGGCCGATGCGGAAACCCTGCCCTTTCCCGACGCTTATTTTGATTGCATCACGATGGCCTTCGGGCTGCGCAACGTCACGCATAAAGACCGCGCCCTTGCCTCCATGTACCGCGTGCTGAAACCCGGCGGGCAACTGCTGGTGCTGGAATTCTCCAGGCTGAACATCCCGGCCCTGCAACCGCTTTACGATCTGTACTCTTTCAGGCTCCTGCCGCTCATGGGAAAACTGATCGCACAAGATGCCGACAGCTACCGCTATCTCGCCGAGTCGATACGCATGCACCCGGATCAGGGGGAGCTTAAACAGATGATGCAGGATGCTGGTTTCGAGCGCTGCGAATATTTTAACTTGAGTGGCGGCATTGTCGCCCTGCATCGCGGCTATAAACTATGAAGGCCGGCATACACCTGGACGAGAATACTCAATACGCCGGGTTTTGGCGCCGCGTCGCGGCCGCTGTTATCGATACCTTGATACTGCTGCCCTTGGTCGGGATTATTCTCTATCTGCTCTATGGCCGCGCCTATTTCGATCTGCCGCTGGAATCTTCCGCGTCCATGGCCGGCGCCGAGCTGCACGGGCAATTATTTAACAATTTAATACTTGTCATCTTCACCGTTTTTTTCTGGGTAAAGTTCCTGGGCACGCCCGGCAAGCTGTTGCTCGACTGCTACATCGTGCATGCCGAGACCGGTCGGCCGCTCACCGTGGGGCGCGCGTTGCTGCGCTACCTGGGCTACTACGTCTCCATACTGCCTTTCTTGCTGGGGTTTTTTTGGATCGGCTGGGACAAACGTAAGCAAGGCTTTCACGACAAAATCGCCAAGACCGTGGTGGTAATCCATGACGCCTCCGCCGCGTCGCTGGAGGAACTGCAGGCGGAGTTCGACAAGGATACTTCCTGACCGTGCCGCCAGCCATCGCACAGGGTCTGGCAACAGCCATTGAGGGCGCGCTTAATCGTTACCTGCGCCTTGACTCCGCAATCCTGCCGCGCCTGGAGGCCCTCACGGGCAAGGTCATCGCCGTCGAACTCAAGGGGCTGGCCGTGCAATGGTATTTGTTGCCCGGCCCCGGCGGCGTGCAAGTGCGCCACGCCTACGAGGCTGCGCCCGACACCACGCTGCGCGGCACGCCTTGGGCGCTGCTGTGCCTGGGAACGCAAAAGCAGAGCGGTGCTGCCGCAACGGCAACGCTCTTCTCGGGCGCCGTCGAGATCAGCGGTGATGTAGAGTTGGGTCAGCGCTTCAAGCAGATCCTCGATGCCATCGATATCGATTGGGAAGAACTTTTGTCCAAGGCGGTGGGCGATGTGCTCGCCCATCAAGCGGGGAATGCGGTACGCCAGGCCCGCGCGTGGGGGGGGCGCTCGCTGGAAACGCTGGGGCAGAACTTTGCCGAGTATCAGCAAGAGGAAATCCATAATCTGCCCGCGTCATCCGAGATGAATGAGTTCCTCAAAGCGGTCGATACCCTGCGTGACGATGTCGAGCGCATGGAGGCGCGCGTGCAGCGCCTGAAAGAACGGCTAAGACCGTCCCCGGAAGGCAGCGCTTGATCCGCATCAGCCAACTACGCCGGCTGCTGCACATTAATCGCATCCTGGTCCGGCACGGCCTCGATGAGATTGTGCTGGCCACCCATCTGTTCCGTCCCGTGCGTTTCCTGCTCTACGTATTGCCCTGGTATTGGCTGCGCGGCAAGCAGCTTCCGCGCGCGGTGCGCATCCGCAAGGCGCTCGAAGACCTCGGCCCGGTATTCGTCAAATTCGGCCAGATGCTCTCTACGCGTCCCGACCTTTTGCCCGAGGATATCGCCCAGGAATTGGCGCTGCTCCAGGATCGTGTGCCGCCATTCCCCGGCGCGCTCGCACGCGCCATTATCGAACAGGCCTACGGCAAAAAAATCGGCGCGGTCTTCCAGACCTTTGATGAAACACCCTTTGCCTCCGCCTCTATCGCGCAGGTGCACCTGGCCCATCTGCACGATGGCCGGCAGGTCATCGTCAAGGTCGTGCGCCCGTCTATCGAAAAGGTGATCCGGCGCGATATCAGTCTGCTTTATACGCTCGCCGAGTTGGCGGAACGCTACTGGTCGGAAGCGCGCCGCCTGCGCCCGCGCGAGGTGGTGGCCGAATATGAAAAGACCATCCTCGACGAACTCGATTTAATGCGCGAAGCGGCCAACGCCAGTCAATTGCGCCGCAATTTTTTAAATTCACCGCTGCTGTATATACCCGAAATCGAATGGCCGCTGGCACGCCGCAACGTGATTGTCATGGAGCGCATCTTCGGCACGCCGATCAGCGACGTTGATACGCTGCTCGCGCAAGGCGTCGTCCTTAAAGATCTCGCCGAGCGCGGTGTACAAATCTTTTTCACGCAGGTATTCGTACACAGTTTTTTCCACGCCGATATGCACCCCGGTAACATTTTTGTCTCGCCGCAAGGCCAATATATCGCCGTCGATTTCGGCATCATGGGCACCTTGAGCCAGCAGGATCAGCGCTATCTTGCGGAAAACTTTCTGGCCTTTTTCAATCGCGATTACCGGCGCGTGGGGCAATTGCACGTGGATGCCGGCTGGGTGCCCGAGGGCACGCGCATCGATGAGTTCGAGTCCGCCATACGCACCGTGTGCGAACCGATCTTCGAGCGCCCGCTGAAGGATATTTCCTTCGGACATTTATTGCTGCGCCTGTTCCAAACCGCGCGGCGTTTTAATATGGAGGTACAGCCGCAATTAGTGCTGCTGCAAAAGACCCTGCTTAATATCGAAGGGCTCGGCCGTCAGTTGTACCCCGATCTTGACCTGTGGCAGACCTCCAAACCGTTTTTAGAGCGTTGGATGAGCGAACAGATGGGCCCGCGCGCCTTGCTGAAATCCCTGCGCGAAAATGCCCCGCACTGGGCGGAGAAATTACCGGACATCCCCTTGCTGATCCATGAGGTTCTGCAAAAGGCGCGGGATGGAAAACTGGAGATGGAGTGGAAGTCCGCGCAACTGGATCAGTTACGCCACGACCTCAAGCGCGCCGGCCGGCGCAACTTAACCGCCATCATCGGGGCCGCCCTGATCATCAGCGCCGCCATTATCAAAGGGCTCGATGGCTATGCGCCCGTGATGCTGGGTAATGCGCCCGCGCTGAGTTGGGCCCTGGGCGGCATAGGCGCGCTGATTTTAATAAATGCCTGGCTGAAGGAGCGTGAGTAATGTTGTAGCGGCCGCGACTTGATGCGACCGGGGTTGGCGTACTGCAAGGGGCTACCAACTACCTTAAAGATATATTCCACTCCCATTTTATTTATTGATTTTCAATAAGTTAAGTGGCGCAAAGGCCCGCCAATCCGGCCGTCTTTCGCCTTGTAACATTTCTGTCATATTTCCTTACTACAATCGTTTTTCTTACATACCGGAGTTTAAGGCGCTTGAGCTTGGCCGCATCCAATCTTGCTTACCGGCCGCTCCGCCATATCAAGGAGCGCCTCATAGAGTTTGCCCTGTTCCTGGCGGCCTTCTCGTCCGTGGCCATTACCATCGGCATCGTGGGCGTACTGGTCTATGAATCCAGCGGCTTTTTCGCACACGTTTCCATTCTTGATTTTTTCACCGATACGCAATGGACGCCGCTGTTCGCCGACGCCCATTACGGGATAATGCCCTTGATGGCGGGCACGCTCGTGACCACGGGCATCGCCCTGCTGGTGGCGA
>JBDSTW010000157.1:0-4578 GCA_039928055.1 Gammaproteobacteria bacterium
TGGTGTTTTTATCCAGCTCGCGCTCTATTTTCAGCGCCAGCAGGATTTCTTTAAGTTTGCGCGCGTAGGTTTTTTCGTTATTAAGAAAGAAATTGCGCGCCACCTGCATGGTAATCGTGCTGCCGCCCTGCCGTTTCTCACCTGTCCTGAGCAGGTGTATCGAGGCACGCAGTATGCCGTGGTAATCCACGCCCGGATGCGTATAGAAGCGATCGTCCTCGGCCGCCAGCACCGCCTGTATCAGGGCCTTGGGGGCCTCGGAAATTTTGATCGGGATACGCCGCATTTCGCCGAACTCGCCGATCAACCCCCCGTTGCGGGTGTACACCCGCAACGGTACCTGCAGGCGCACATCCCTCAAGCTATCTATAGAAGGCAACTGCGGGGCCAGGGTGATGTAGGCCCCGCCCAGAATAATTATCCCTAAGGTAAATATCCCAAACGCGCCGGCCAGAATGAAACTCAAAAATTTATACAGTGGACGCATGGCCTGATCAATGCATAGCTAAGAGACGCATAGTAGACAATCTTCAGGTGCTATAAAACCCGTTGATTGAGTAATAAAAAATATTTGCTTTTCTATTATATTACGCTAAAGTGGCTAGCATTTAACAAACTAAAGTATGTATGCTTGCTAAGGCTTTGGTATAACAAAGGAAAATTTAGTGCGATTTCTACGTAAAGAAACGCCCCCCATGCTGGGCCTCGATATCAGTTCTACGGCGGTCAAGCTGCTGGAGCTGAGTCATAAGGGCGGCAATTACCGTATTGAAGCCTATGCCGTAGAGCCGCTTGCCCCAGGCGCCGTGGTCGAAAAGAAGATTATCGACGTGGACGCCGTCGGCGAGGCCATCAAGCAGGCCGTCAAACGCTCGCGTACCCGGGCCAAGCTGGCGGTTGTCGCCGTCGCAGGCTCCGCCGTTATCACCAAGCTCATTTCCCTCCCCGCTACATTGAGCGACCGCGAAATGGCCGCCCAGATCGAACTGGATGCCCACCAATACATCCCCTATCCGCTGGAAGAGGTAAATCTCGATTTTCAGGTTATGGGCCCCTCGGAACGAGACCCGGAGATGGTCGAGGTACTGTTGGCCGCCTCACGCAGCGAGAATGTGGACTTGCGCGTGGCCGCCGTTGAACTGGCCGGGCTCACCGCCGGCATTGTAGACGTTGAGGCTTACGCCACGGAAACGGCCATGAGCCTCATTACCCAGCGTATGCCGGGGCGCGGGGCTGGCATGCGCCTTGCTATTATTGACGTGGGCGCGACCATGACCAGCTTTAATGTCCTGGACCAGTTCAAGGTTATTTACACGCGCGAACAGGCATTCGGGGGCAAGCAACTGACTGAAGAGATTCAACGCCGCTACGAGTTATCGTATGAGGAGGCCGGCCGGGGCAAGATACAAGGCGGCTTGCCTGCCGATTATGAGATGGAAGTACTGGAACCGTTCAAAGAATCCATGGCCCAGCAGATCACCCGCTCCCTGCAATTCTTCTTCTCCTCCAGCCACTATCATAATGTAGACCAAATCATCCTGGCCGGCGGGGCTTCCCTTATCCCGGGAATTGATGAATTGGTCAGGGCCCAGACCGACACGCCCACCACGATTGCTAATCCGTTTGCCGGGATGACGGTAGCTTCGCGCATCAATGCGCAGGCCGTAACACGCGATGCCCCCGCGCTAATGATCGCCTGCGGGCTCGCCATGCGCAGCTTCGACACGACATCGGTCTCGGCATGACACGCATAAATTTACTCCCCTGGCGCGAGACCCAGCGCAAGCAGCAGGAGCGGCAGTTCACCTTCGTTGCCGGAGGCAGCGTGGGATTGATGGTGGCCCTTGTCATTTACGCGCACATCCATATCGGCGGATTAATCGATAACCAAAATAGCAGAAATGATTTTCTAACCGCGGAGATTGCCACGCTCGACAAGCAAATCGCCGAAATAAATAACATGGCCTCCGAGAAGGCGCGCCTGCTTGCGCGCATGGATGTCATCCAGCAATTGCAAACAAGCCGTCCTGCCAGCGTGCACCTGCTGGATGAGCTGGTAACAACTTTGCCGGAAGGCATCTACTACAACATCATAAAGCTTCAGGACAATGTAATTACGCTGGAAGGTATTGCACAGTCCAATGCCCGGGTTTCATCACTCATGCGTAATATTGAAGCCTCGCCCTGGCTGGAAAACCCGGTGCTGGATCTGATCGAAGCAAAAGAGCCTGCCAAGGATAGCGATGACATAAAAGGATCTCGCTACGTCCTGCGGGTAAACCAGAAAGCGCAAAATGCCCCACCGGCCCCCACCGCCCCTGCGGCACAGCAGGCAACACCATGAATCTATCCGATATCAATGAATTGGATTTCAAAAACATGGGTGCTTGGCCGGTGCCCGCGCGGGCCGGCGTTATCGCTATTCTATGCGTAGCTTTGTTAGGTGCGGGCTATTGGTTCGACACCAAAGGTCAGTTGCAAGCCCTCGAAGATGCGCAAGCTAAGGAACAGGAGCTAAGAACGACGTTCGAGATCAAGCAGGCCAAGGCGACCAACCTCGCGGCTTATACGGCGCAATTGCAGGAGATGAAAAAGACCTTTGGCGCCATGCTGCGCCAATTGCCGAGCAAGGCGGAGGTGGCCGATTTATTGGTCGACATCTCGCAGACCGGTCTTGCCAGCGGCCTGCAATTCGAATTGTTCAGCCCCAAGGTGGAAGTGCCCAAGGAATTCTACGCCGAGCTGCCTATCTCTATCCGCGTCACCGGCAGCTATCACCAATTCGGCAACTTTGTCAGCGGTGTTGCGGCACTGCCGCGCATTGTTACGCTGCACGATACCTGGATTACCCGTTCCACAACGTCCGACCAGCTTGTTATGGCGATTACCGCCAAGACATATCGTTACCTCGATGAGCCTGTCCTTGCCGCCGGCGTGCCGGCAACCCCCGAGGCGGCGAAGTGAAGTCCTCCATGCGGCGTTGTGCAATCATTTCCGGCCTGCTGGTCTGCCTGCCGTTGGCCGGGTGCAGTGGCGACAATCTCGCCGACCTGCGCAATTACGTTCAGGAAATCAAGGCTAGGCCCAAGGGCAAGATTCCACCGTTGCCGGAAATCAAGCCGCATGAAACCTATGCCTATTCCGCGGCAGGGCTGCGCGATCCGTTTGCCCCGCCCCAAGCAGCGGCTCCTCCGGCGCCGGTAGCAAATAAACTCACGCCTGATACCCATCGGCAAAAAGAGGTGCTGGAAGAATACCCGCTGGATGCCTTAAAAATGGTCGGCACGGTGAAAAACAGCAACGAGACATGGTCTTTGGTGCGCGCACCGGACGGCATTATCTACCGCGTCAGGCCGAATAATTATATGGGGCAGAATTTCGGCAAGATCGTACGCATTTCAGACGAAAGCATCGACTTAGTTGAAACCATAGAGGATGGCCAAGGCGGCTGGTTGGAGCGCCCCGCCTCATTGGTTTTAAGCGAAGAACAAACCGGGGGTAAACAAAAATGATCCTGATTAATAAGCCGAGCCGATTCACCTTAAATTTTTTCGCGCGAACCGTGCAAAAAAAATCCGGGCTGTGCCCACCAGGCGCGCGGTTCACCGTACAGATTATTTGTGCCGCCCTCATTATCAGCCTGAGCGGATTATTCCCCGGCGTTGGCGCGCAGGCGGCTGAGACCTCGGCAACGGGCGCGCAAACTATCGCCTTGCAAGAGATCACCGCCTCCTCGCTGTCCGGCAATCGCGTGCAGATAAAGCTCACCATGTCGGGCACGCCTGTGCAGCCGTTAAGCTTTACCATCGACAACCCGGCACGCATCGCCCTCGATTTCCCCGGCACCAGCGTCAGCCTTCCCAAGAATACCCAAACTGTGGGCTTGGGAGTCGTGTCGAGCATCAATGCCGTGCAGGCCAAAGGACGCACGCGCGTGGTGCTGAACCTTGTCCAATTGGTCCCTTATGAAACACGCATCGAAGGTAATAGTGTCTACCTGACGCTGGACGGCGCCGCAGGATCGGGCGCCACCGCAATCGGCACGAATGATTCCGCTACAAACCCGCCGCTGTCGGGCGGACTACGCCCCACGGCCCTGCCATCCGGCGGCGACACGCTCAACAACATCGACTTTCGACGCGGCGACAAGGGTGAAGGCCGCATCGTGGTATCGCTCTCCGACCCATCCATCAGCGTAAATATTCGTGCGGAAGGCGGCAAGATCATTGCCGATTTCGCCAATACCACCTTGCCCGAGCGGCTGGAGCGTAGCCTTGACGTCTCCGACTTTGCCACGCCCGTCAAAACCGTGGACACATCCACCCAGGGCAAGAATGTACGCATGGTTATCTCCCCGACGGGCGAATATGAGCATCTGGCCTATCAGGCCGGCAATGTATTCACTATCGAGGTCAAGCCCCTCACCAAGGAAGAGCAGGAACTCGCCAAAAAGACCAAGCTGAGTTACACCGGGGAAAAATTGTCGCTGAATTTCCAGGATATCGAAGTGCGCTCCGTCCTGCAGTTGATCGCCGACTTTACCGGGCTCAACATCGTCACCAGTGATTCGGTGCAAGG
>JBDSTW010000158.1:0-7967 GCA_039928055.1 Gammaproteobacteria bacterium
GTAAACGGTGTTGGAAAGCTCGATACCGAAGTCTTCGCTGCAGTACAGTTTGCGCGCACGCCGGATAAGCAGTGCCGCCAGGTCTGCCCAGATGCGCCAATCGCGCCCCTCGTTCGCATCGACCAAGGTCGAGCGTTTGACCGGAGAGCGAAAGCCCATACCGTACAACTTCGTTTGATTGGCCAGCAGACAGATCTCGATGTCGCGCAGACTCTCGCGAAAGGTCAGTTGCGCGAACATCGTCTTGCCCAAGTTCATAGCTCATCTCCAAAGGTATCGACCTCTGGAAGTTACTCGAACCGGAAAATGGGTAAACTGATTTCAAATCGGCACCAAAATAAATCGCTCTATAACCCGCGCCGTTGCTTCATCTCGGCGCATGAATCTGTAAGTTAACCGGACAGTACCGATTTTGGATACTGATCAACCACAGCAGATCTGCGCGATTATTAAGCCACCTTATATTTCTCGCTAAATGTAAAATCGTATAATAAGAGCCTATATATAGAAGGGATTCTACGGCAATGAAAATATTTATTTGGACGGGTAACTTTTATCCAAGTATCGGTGGTGTCCAGGTTTGGGCAGCAGCTTTTGCGGCAGCGCTGGTTGCGCATGGGCATGAGGTACGGTTGATCACAACTCAGCGGGCAGACGGCTGCGAGGATGATTATACCTTCCAAGTCATACGCACCTCTTCACCGTGGGAATTCTGGCGATTATTGTATTGGTGCGACGTCTACTTCCAAAATGCTGAGGGATTTGAACATGGCAAAAGATTTCTTTTAAATATTAAGTATGCCGGCCTCCTGCTATTTCGTAGGCCTTGGATCATAACGCATCACCTTAATGCATTTGATGAAGTTCGTAAGTTGACATGGACGAAGCGACTTCGAGTAATGATCTATCGAATGGCGACGCATATTTGCGTTAGCAAGGCGTCTGGGCTTGCATTGCCTTTGCCGTCCATCGTTATAGAAAATTTCTATCGCGTAGAAACCTTTAAGCGGTTTCCCGAAATTAAAAAAGATAAGGATATCCTTTTCGTCGGAAGGCTCACTTGGTACAAGGGGGTCGATTTGCTGATCCAGACTGTAGGCTTGTTAAAAAAGAAAGGACACAACTATGAGATAGGAATAGTCGGAGTCGGTAATGACGAAAGTTATTTCCGAGATTTAACGGAAGAAGAGGGCTTAACAGATCAAGTTCACTTTCTAGGGGTCAAGAGGGACGCAGAGCTTGCCAGAATTATGAACGAGTACAAAATCATTGTGATTCCTTCGGTTGCGATTCCCGCTGTCTCGATAGAAACGTTCGGGCTGGTTGCTGTTGAGGGAATTGCTTGCGGATGCGTTGCAGTTGGGACAGATGGCAGCGGGCTTAAAGAAGCCATCGGCCCCTGCGGGGTGACGTTTCCAAGTGGAGATATGCTTGCGTTAAGTTGTATTCTCAGTAACCTTCTCACACAGCCTGAGTTAAGGGATGACTTGCTACTACATGCAGACGTACATTTGCAGCAATTCGAGACAAACCGGGTTGTTGAGAAGTATCTTGAGGTTTTTGAGCAAGCCCAGATACACGGTAAATTTCCATTCGCATTAAAACATTTGGCTCCAGTAGAAAAGCGGGCAGTCGTTGAGTGATATTTGGTCGTATACTCGGCAAACATGCGGGTTCAATTCATGGCGTGTTGTCCTCTAATGGCGGAATCATCCCTGTAATCCAGCGTCGTGCCCGCCTGGCGCTGACTCTCGCTGAACGCGAAGAGATCTCTCGTGGGATTGTCGCTGACATTTCAATCCGTCAGATTGCCGCCAGGATCGGTCGGTCACTATCGACAGTGTGAGGGGTTTGCCATTGATGACGACCGCTGTTGCCATAACTAACGGGGCGATATAGCGAAGCGGCTTGCTATAAATATAGGTAAAAGTATTTACCCCCCCGAGGGCTATTGGATCACTGCTAACATACCTCTCGATACTCGGATCATAATCCCTGAAGTAATTGTAATGCAGCCCTGTCTCCTGATCATAGTATTGACCTGGGAATCTTTAGGTTGAACTCGAAGGCGGTGCCGCCCTGATCCGGGGCGTCCGTGGCGGGGGGGTCCCAAACGGATCGGCCTGATCCAGGCACCACACGGTTTTGTTGGTGCTGTCGGTGATCACGCGCAGGGTGTCGACCACTAAGGCAGTTTGAATATCGTAACATCGCTTATTTCTCGCATACAGATCTACCCAGGTGAACGGTTTATTATCGACATAGATAAATATTCAGTCCCCAAAACATCGCATAAGTGGCATGAATTATGCCACTATATTCGTTGTCCGAATTAAGTGTTGTGGTGAGGCTAAAGAAGATGACGAATCGCAACATAGCCATTATGGTCGTGGACGGCTCCGAAGTTTCGCGTACCCTCATCTCGCGCAGCCTGATGGCAGAGATGGGCGATGCCCTTATTACCGTGTGCGCCAGCGCCGCAGAGGCCCTGGACTGTCTCACCGCCACCAAATTCGATCTTATCACCACCGCCCTCTCGCTCCCCGACATGGACGGCCTTGATCTGAGTCGCCGTGTCCGCCAGACCACCCTCCAGCGTTATACCCCTATTATTGTTGTATCCGGTAACGCAGATGAGCGCTTGCTGCGCGAGGGTTTTGCTGCCGGCGTGACGAATTATTTTGACAAATCGCGGGGTTATGCAGAACTCATAAATTTTATTAAGACCTTCACCCAGCGCAATCTCGGCTTGGTGGGCAGGGTCTTGTACGTGGAAGATAGCGCAACTGCGGCAGAGATAACACGCCGGGTCATGGAGCGACACGGTTTGCTGGTGGAGTGTGTCACGACCGCGGAAGAGGCATTGAGCCTGCTGGAGAAACGCGGCTCGGCGGGAGCGGAAATCGATATGGTCATCACAGACTTCTTTCTCAAGGGCCGCATGACCGGCGGCGATTTATTGCACGCCATCCGCGCCAAGCTGCACTACTCACAGCAGGAACTGCCGGTACTGGTGGTCACCTCGATCACCAGTGAAAAAACGCAGGCCGAACTGTTTCATGCCGGGGCGAATGATTTTGTTGCCAAACCCATCGTTGAAGAGGTGATGATCGCCCGAGTTCATTCACTATTGCTTATCAAACAGCAATTCAATGCCCTCCGGAACCAGGCGGAGGAGATGGGGCGCTTGGCCATTACCGACAGCCTGACGGGTCTGCACAACCGGCGTTATCTTTTTGAGCAGGGCAGCCGCAAGCTCGAAAAAGAGTCTAATCTGCCGGCATGGATGTACCTGATTGATATAGATCGTTTCAAGGAGATAAACGACAAGCATGGCCATCTCATGGGAGACAAGGTATTAGTCTTGCTGGCGGAAGAACTCCGGGAGCACTTTAACAAACCGGGCTACAACTCCGAAATCCCCGTCATGGGCCGGCGTTTGGGGGAGAGCAACTACCGGCACGACGAGCGAGATCCTATCGTTGCACGCTATGGCGGAGAAGAGTTTGCCATACTGGTCCCACACCAAACGGAAGAGGAGGCCTTTGCCCAAGCCGAGGCCTTGCGGCAACGTGTCGAGCTGCTCAATCCTGCCGGTATCGCCTTGACCATCAGCATCGGTATTACCTCTACCCAGTATCACCCCCATGTGGCGCTGACCCGGTTGCTGACACTCGCCGATCAGGCGCTCTATGCGGCCAAAAATGCGGGCAGAAACTGCATTTATGTGTGTAATCAGGAAAAGCCGGTCGACCTAAAAAGCGCAGCTAGCACCGCTACATCGACTACGCGCAGCCCAAAAAAACCGCTCTGAGTTAATGTCAAGTTTTGGCAGCGGACGTGCGTTGCCGTACCGCCTCGAACAGGCAAATCCCTGTCGCTACGGAGACATTCAGACTCTCCACCGTCCCTGCCATAGGGATGCGCACGAGCACATCACAGTGTTCGCGTGTTAAGCGGCGCAGGCCTTCACCCTCACCGCCCAGCACCAAGGCCAGCGGACCGCGCAGGTCTGCCTCATAAAGTATTGTTGCCCCCTCGCCCGCCGCGCCCACCAGCCACACACCGGCCGATTGTAATTCGCGCAAGCTGCGCGCCAGGTTCGTGACCTGAAAAAACGGCACCGATTCAACGGCGCCGCTGGCCACCTTGCGCACCACCGCCGTGATGGGCGCGGCACGGTCACGCGGCACTACCACCCCGTGCACGCCTGCGGCATCCGCGCTGCGCAGGCACGCGCCGAGATTGTGCGGATCCTGCACGCCGTCGAGCACCAACAGGAAGGCGGGCTCGTCGAGCTTTTCCAATAGAACAGCAAGATCATCCTCGTTGTACACCGGCGCGGCCTTGCAACTCGCAAGCGCGCCTTGATGGCGAGCGCCGGGTGCCAGACCGTCGAGTTCGCGCTGCGTAACCGTGTGCAATTTAATCTTCGCCTGCCGCGCGGCTTCCGTAATCTGTGCCAGGCGGGTATCGCGGCGCGCGCCGTCCACCCACACCTCGTTGACACTGCCTGCGCGCAACCTGAGCGCGGCAAGCACCGTGTGTATCCCGTGAATGAGGTCTTGGCGCTCGGACATCAGGAAACCTTGTGGAATATCGACACGTTATTGTTCGGTGGGCAGCAGAATAAGCAACACCGGCGTGACAATGTTTAAAGCCATTTTACCCCTTGCCGCGCTTTTTCTTTTGCTCTTTGGCGAGTTCAAAGTCGATCTTCTTTTCATCCAGACTGACGCGCATGACCTTCACCCGGATCTTGTCGCTGAGACGATAAGCCGTCGCGGTGCGTTCGCCGGACAGGCGATGTTTGGCGTGATCGAAGTGATAATAATCGTTGCTCAGCGAGGTGACGTGCACCAGGCCCTCCACGTAAATGTCGTTGAGCTCCACGAAGATGCCGAAACCCGTTACACCCGTGATAATGCCGTCGAATTCCTCACCGACCTTGTCCATCATGTATTCGCACTTGAGCCAGCCGATGGCATCGCGCGTGGCCTCGTCGGCGCGCCGCTCGGTCATCGAGCAGTGTTCGCCCAAGGCCTGCATTTGCGCATGCTCATAGGAAAATTCCTCGCGCGGCTTGCCCTTCAGGATATGCCGGATAGCACGGTGCACCAGCAGGTCGGGATAGCGGCGGATGGGCGAGGTGAAGTGCGCGTAGGCATCATAGGCCAGGCCAAAATGGCCGACATTATCGGGGCTGTAAACGGCCTGCCTCAAACTGCGTAGCAATACCGTTTGCAGCATGCGCACATCGGGCCGCTTCTGCACAGAGGCCAGCAACTTGGCATAATCTTTCGCCGTCGGGCTATCGCCGCCGCCCAGGCCCAGGCCCAACTCGGCAAGCAGGCTGCGCAAATCGGTCAGCTTCTCCTCGGTTGGCCCCTCGTGCACGCGATACAAGGCGGGCATCTTGTGCGAAAGCAAAAAGCGTGCGGCGGCGACATTGGCCAGCACCATGAACTCTTCGATAAGTTTATGGGCATCGTTGCGCGTCACCGGAACAATTTGTTCGATCTTGCGGTCCGCGCCGAATACGATACGCGTCTCGATGGTCTCAAAATCGATGGCGCCGCGCTGCTCGCGCGTGCCGCGCAATATCTTGTAAAGCGCATACAGATCGCGCAAGTGCGGCAGTAATGTCTCGTACTGCTTGCACAGTTCGGCATCGCCCTGCACCAGCATGGCCGCAACCTTATCGTAGGTGAGTCGCGCGTGCGAGCGCATCACGCCCTCGAAAAAGCGATGCTCCTCCAGTTTGCCGGAGGGGCTGATGATCATCTCGCACACCATGCACAAGCGATCGGTGTCGGGATTTAGCGAACACAGCCCGTTGGAAAGCACCTCGGGCAGCATCGGTATGACGCTCTCCGGAAAATACACGGAGTTCCCGCGCTCCAGCGCCGCGCCGTCCAATGCCGTGTTGGTGTATACGTAAGACGAGACGTCCGCGATGGCCACGAGCAAACGCCAACCCTTGCCCTGGCGTTCGGCATAGACGGCGTCATCGAAGTCGCGCGCATCCACGCCGTCTATCGTGACGAGCGGAATAGTGCGTATGTCTTCCCTGCCCTGCTTGGCCTCTTCGGGCACCTCGGGTCCGAGCGGTGCGATTTCCGCCTCGACTGCCTCCGACCAGACTTGCGACAAGTCGTAAGACCGAATGGCAATATCGATCTCCATGCCCGGCCCCATATGATCGCCGAGGATTTCGACTACCTTGCCGATGGGCTGACAGTGCAGACTCGGCTGAGCGATCAGTTCCACGACGACAATCTGCCCGTTGGCGGCGCCCGCCTGATGGTCAGGCGGCACAACAATGTCCTGACTGATGCGTTTGTTATTCGGAACCAGGAAACCGATGCCGCGCTCCAGATAGAAGCGTCCTACTAATTGGGTTGTGTTGCGTTCCAGAACTTCGACCAGCGCGCCTTCGCGCCGCCCGCGCCGGTCGATACCCGCCACGCGTACCACGGCGCGATCGCCGTGCAACAGACTGCGCATTTCTTTTGCCGTCAGAAATAAATCTTCCCCTCCCTCGTCCGGCACGAGAAAGCCAAAACCGTCGGCGTGGCCGATTACGCGTCCCTGTATTAAGTCCATCTTGGTGACCAGGCCATAACCGTCGCGCCGGTTACACATCAACTGTCCGTCGCGCTCCATGGCGTTCAAGCGCCGCCGCAGGGCCTCAAGGCCTTGTTCATCCTTGATATCAAATTCCTCGGCGAGCTTGGCAAAGGTCAGCGGCACACCACGCTCCGCCAGGTGTTCGAGTATAAATTCACGGCTGACGACCGGGTTCTCGTATTTCTGCGCCTCGCGCGAGGCAAACGGGTCGGCCTTGGTGGTATTTGTTTTCTTTCGGGTCTTCTTCATTGAAAAAATGTTCTCTCTAAGGTAAAGTTTGCGCTCTTCCGGCGCAGGTTTTGTGACTGACATAAAGGGAAACTCTGAATAAATCAGAGATTCCAAAGGTTATAAGACTTGAGGGCCGGAATTTGCCGGGGTGGCGGAATTGGTAGACGCGCTAGCTTCAGGTGTTAGTGGGGGTAACCCCGTGGAGGTTCAAGTCCTCTCCTCGGCACCATTTTGTAGGTCGGTTCAATTTTGTAGGTCGGTTCAAGCACGCAGTGCGGAACCGACGACGATTGATCACCCTACCCTCACGGGAAATACGCTTCGCCTGACCTGACGTTCCTCAAGACAATGTCGGATCCGCTTCGCTTGATCCGACCTACGTTTTAGGCAATGTAACCCCCCTTTGCCCCTGATATTTGCCGCGCCGGTCCTTGTACGATGTTTCGCAGACCTCATCGGATTCAAAAAATATGACCTGGGCCACGCCCCGTTCTCGCGCACCTGCCCCGACTCGAACGGCTCAATCATGCCGTGCTGTTCGACCCTGCATAGTATCCATTTGTCTGATTTGATGCTCATAGAATCAGATACAAGTAGCCAGTAGCAAATAGCAAGTTGAAAGACAAGGAGTCGACATTATGCTGCGTCCTGTGTTGTAAACGAGTACTTTTGTTAGGAACGTTGGTGATTTTACTTGCAACTTGTCACTTGTATCTGCCTTTACGTATTCTGAATCACGATGCTCGGGAATTTCAGGCTGTAATCCTTGCCCTGCAATGACAGTTTTGCCGCCACGCGCCGGGCGATATCGCGATAAATCTGCGCAATGGGCCCATCCGGATCCGCTACCACGCTGGGATGTCCCTCGTCGGCATTTTCGCGGATGCTGATATCCAGAGGCAAGGCGCCGAGCAGATCGACATCGTATTGCTTGGCCATGCGCAACGCGCCGCCGGCGCCGAAGATGTGTTCCTCATGGCCGCATTGGCTGCAAATATGCGTGCTCATATTCTCGATAATACCAAGCACAGGCACCTCGACTTTCTCAAACATCTTGAGCGCCTTACGCGCATCGAGCAGGGCGATGTCCTGCGGCGTCGTCACGA
>JBDSTW010000159.1:0-2881 GCA_039928055.1 Gammaproteobacteria bacterium
GCGCACGGTGGTGTCAAACGCCTATTTGTTGTGCCGCACCATGGACACTATCGAGGACGAGCCGCAACTGTCCCCGCAGCAAAAGCGCGACTTCGGCCGACGCTTCGTAAGCGTGGTGGCCGGACAAACTGCGCCGCAGCCCTTTAGCGCGGAACTGGCGCCCTTGCTGTCCGGTTCCACCATTACCGAAGAGCACGAACTGATCCGGCATCTCCCGCGGGTGATCGCTGTCACTCTGAGTTTCAATGCAACCCAACGCACCGCTTTGCACGATTGCGTGCGCATCATGTCCGAGGGCATGGTGGAGTTCCAGCATATGCAAACGGCGCAGGGTCTTAGCGACCTTGCCCAATTAGACCGCTACTGTTACTACGTGGCCGGCGTGGTCGGCGAGATGCTGACCAAGCTGTTTTGCGATTATTCCCCCGCGATTGCCAGGCACCGTGAGCCCCTGATGGCCCTGGCCTTATCCTTCGGGCAAGGCCTGCAGATGACCAATATCCTGAAGGATATCTGGGACGATAAACGTCGCAATGCCTGCTGGTTGCCGCAGGATATATTTACCGAAACCGGTTTTGATTTGGCCGAACTTACGCCGGGCGATTATCACGACAGCTTCGGCCAAGGCCTGGCCCGCCTCGTCGCAATCACGCATGCGCACTTAAAGGACGCTCTGACGTACACCCTGCTCATCCCCAAGAACGAAACCGGCATCCGCGAATTTTGTCTATGGGCCATCGGCATGGCCATGCTGACGTTGCGCAAGATCAATAATCACCGCGATTTCACGAGCGGCCAACAGGTCAAGATTACGCGGCGCAGCGTCAAGGCCACGGTATTAGTGAGCCGCTTGAGCGTCCATCATGACCAATTGTTGAGGGTTTTATTTCGCCTCGCGGGGTGGGGTTTACCGAGCAGTATGAGTTCCCGCTTTCGCGGGAACGACGGTAGTTGAATAAATCAGAGGTTCCCTAACGTATTAGCGGGCTTCTGCTCGCGCCTGCCAGTATCCAGGTTGCCGCGCATGATGCGCAACGGCAAAGACAACGATACCGTTGCGGTCCACCGATAGAAAATTGAGAACGGAAATCCTTTGACAATGACACGGTGTGTGCATGATGCCGCCGGAGAGCCGGCTTTGGGAAAGACAAGCGCACGGTCAGTTGCTTCCTCGAGGGCTAATGTGAAACGCCTACCTAAACCCGGTTGAGCTTCATTATAGTAGGCAATCTCGGCAAGAAACTCTTGGCGCGCCGCCGCGAAAAAACGTGCGCGGTTCAACGGGTAATGCGTTTGGCTTCGGCAAAAACTTCCTCAGCCGGATAAGCCCCCACTTCACCTCTGTCGTATGCTGCAACACGGCTTTCAATTTCTTGCTGCCAGGCAGCCTCGATCTCAGACAAGGACGCATCTTGAAGTGACTCTAGGAGCACCTCAGCGAGCCGCGCTCGCTCGTCAGGCAACAACATGCGAGCTTGTTGTTCAACTTCGGTAAGAGATATAGGCATATTCATTACTCCGAGCTTGTATCGAGATATTCTACGCTCAGACATGCTATGTCGTCCTACCTGCTAACGCAAAATTAAGGAGCCTCTGATTTATTCAGAGTTCCAGTCGCGGGCTTAGGTATTTGGGATATGGACTTGGAAACCAACGCCATCACCTGTTCCGAACAATGCAAGGCCAGCTTGGGCTTCGCGCCAAACAGCGTGCTCACTTACGAGCGGCTTTTCGAGTTCGTACATTCCGGGGATCGAGAGACCGCGCAAGAAGCTTTGTGCACGGCTATTGCCGCCGGTGCGGATTATATGCCGAATATCGCATTATCGATTTCAGCGGGCGGCTGCGCTGGATTGCCGTGATGGGCCGCTGCTTTCACAATGGCGGATTTCGCATGCTTGGCGTGACGCTGGATATTACCGAGCGTAAGCACACCGCTGAGCTCCTCGAACAGGCCGTGGCCGAACGCACCGCCGAGCTTCAGTCGATTACCGCCGAGCGCGAGGCCTTTTCTCACAGCCTGCATGCCCCGCTACGCTCGATGCAAGGTTATGCCGATATCCTGATGCAGGAATACAGCGAGAAGATCGATGCGCAAGGCCGCACCTACCTGGGGCGTATCGCTGCGGCGACCGGGCGCATGGACCGGCTCATTCATGATGTCCTCACCTTTAGCCGCGTATCGTACGCCGATTCCACCCTCGAGGTTGTCAGCCTCGATAAACTGATACGCGATACTATCGATTCTTATCCCCATCTACAGGCACCGGCGGCCCGTATCAATGTGGCAGGAAGTTTGCCTGCTGTGCTGGGCAACGAGGCCGCGCTAACCCAGTGCTTTTCCAATCTGCTCGGTAATGCCGTCAAATTCGTCGGTCCCGATGTCCAGCCGTGGGTGCGCATTTGGGCGGAAGAAGCGGCTGATGTGTGTCCGGATCTTCCGCCATCCGCGTCCAACGATGTTCCATCTTCCTTCGTTCGTATCTTCATTAAGGATAACGGTATTGGCGTTCCCGAAGAGGCGCATGAAAAGATATTCACCATGTTCCAGCGGCTCAGTAAAAACTACGTGGGCACCGGCATTGGTCTAACCATCGTCAAGAAGGCCGCCGAGCGCATGGGCGGCAAAGTCGGTATTATTTCCGAGCCCGGCAGGGGCAGCACGTTTTGGCTGGAGCTTAGGGCTGCCGGCCGAAAAGACTGAAGCAGCAAAGAGGGTGTGATATACGACGACTAGCCTGGCCTGGCCTGCCTTTCAGCAGGCCAGGCTATATTGACTTACAATTAACGGCTACAGCATTGATTCCCGACCCTGTTCGGCGCGGGCCGCGCCGATGGCGGTTTCGACCTTCCGCACCTCTTCCGGTGGCGGCAATACGGC
>JBDSTW010000160.1:0-5954 GCA_039928055.1 Gammaproteobacteria bacterium
TCAGCGTGCGGAATTGAATACCGCTTTTGTCCGCCGCGCGCGCCATAACCCCTCCCAAGGCGTCGATCTCGCGCACTAAATGCCCCTTGCCTATACCGCCGATAGACGGATTGCAACTCATCTGGCCGAGCGTTTCGATGCTTTGCGTCAACAGCAAAGTACGTGCGCCCATGCGCGCGGCAGCTAATGCCGCCTCGGTGCCCGCATGCCCGCCGCCGATGACGATGACGTCGAATTTATCTTGGTAGTACATACATTACGAAATCTGTTTGGCTGTAAAGTGGCAGTGTAGGTTTGTTTGAGGCGCTTGACCAGCCTCGCGTGATCGTCTTTGCTTAAGGAGACTCTGAATAAGTCCGTCCCGGATTTCTCATGTTTCACTCGCCGGCCACAATGCTCTATGCTGTGAATTCTCGAAGGGGAAATTGACATGAAGACATTGCTGGATCAAGTCATACGCCAGGCGAGCGGCGTTATTCTCGGCAAGGAGCGCGAGATCCGCCTGGCCTTGGCCTGCCTGGTCGCGCGCGGCCACTTGCTCATCGAAGACATGCCGGGCGTAGGCAAGACTACGCTGGCCCATGTGCTGTCCGCCGTGCTCGGCCTCAAGTTCAACCGCATTCAATTTACCAGCGACATGCTGCCTGCGGATGTACTCGGCGTTTCCATCTACGAGCCGGCCAGTTCCAGCTTCAAGTTTCACCCCGGCCCGATCTTCGCCCATGTCATCCTGGCCGATGAGATCAATCGCTCCACGCCGAAGACGCAGAGCGCCCTGCTGGAGGCGATGGAAGAAGGCCAGGTCACCATCGAAGGCGAGACGCGCGCCCTGCCCACGCCGTATTTCGTTATCGCTACGCAAAACCCCAGCCATCAGACCGGCACCTTCCCGCTGCCCGAGTCGCAACTGGATCGCTTTCTGATGCGCATCACGCTGGGTTATCCGAACGCGGTCGCGGAGCGGGCATTACTGCAGGGCGGTGATCGACGCACGCTGATCGCGGCGCTCGAACCGCTGCTGAGCCCGGCGGAGTTATTGAACATCCAGGCGCAGGTGCGGCAAGTCCATGTGGCGGCGGCGGCGCTGGATTACTTGCAGGCGCTGCTCGATTTTTCGCGCAATTCATCGTATTACCTGGCCGGCCTGTCGCCGCGCGCCGGGCTGGCCTTGCTGCACGGCGCGCAGGCCTGGGCCTGGATGGAGGGGCGTGATCACGTACTGCCGGAAGATATTCAGGCCGTGCTGCCCAGCGTCGCGGGACACCGCTTGCGCAGCAGTGAATACATCGACCCGCGTCAATACAACAACGCCCACGGCGACGCCCTCCCACAAGAGCCGGCGGGGCGTTTGTTAAGCGCCGTAGCTATTCCTTAACGATGCGCGCTGAATTTTTGGCGCCTCTTTATCGTTTAGCCGGCCGCCCGCCACCGGAGCGACGGCGTGCCAGTGCGAACGCGCGAGCAATCCCCGTTGCGCTGGTACGGCCGCGTATTTTTATCCTGCCGACGCGTCAGGGCCTGCTGTTGTCCGCCATACTGCTGGCCATGCTGCTCGGCTCGCTCAACTACAACAACAGCATGGGCTTCGCCCTGACCTTCCTGCTCATGGGCGTCAGTTTTATCGCGATTCTGCACACCTATCGTAATCTGGCGCGCCTGGAGCTCAGCATCGGCAAGGTCACGCCCGTGTTTGCCGGCGAAGACGCCGTGTTTACCATCATCGTGAAAAACCCCGGCGCCTACGCGCGCCATTCGCTCATTCTTCAACTTCGTCAGCAGCCGCCGGTGTTTGCGCACGTGGCCGGGAATACCTCGGTGTCCGTGCCGCTCACCCAACGCACTACACACCGCGGCGTTTTGCACATGGAGCGGCTAACCCTCTCGACACGCTTTCCCCTGGGCCTGTTTTGCGCCTGGTCCCACCTGGGCCTCCATGCGCCTTGTATCGTTTATCCTGCGCCGCGCGGAAGCAGCATGCCGCTCCTGCCGCCGCGGGATAATAAGGGCGCGTACGCGCACCGTGTCGGCGATAATGACTTCGCCGGACAACGCAGTTACCGGCCGGGCGATACGCTGGCGCGTGTGAACTGGAAGGCGGCGGCGCGCGGCCAGGGCCTGTTGATCAAAGAATTTACCGGCGCCGAGGCGGACGCGCTGTGGCTGGACTGGTACCGGTTTCCGGGCCTGGATGATGAGGCGCGCCTCAGCCAGCTCTGCCAGTGGGTGCTTGATGCCGACACGGCCGGGCATCGGTTTGGATTGCGTCTGCCGGGCCGGCAGATCGGCCCCGGAGCGGGAGCGGCCCACAAACACATTTGTCTTGGCGCGCTGGCCTTGTTCCGATGACTCCGGGTTAGCGATGCACATACTGCCCGCCTATCCCTTAGCGGCACAACGGGCATTGCCCAATCACAGGGCGGTACTTTGGGTGGGCGGGGCGCTCGCATTCGCCGCCGCGCCGCAGGTTTTGAATCTGCCGATCTGGCTTAGCCTGCTGAGCCTTACGCTGGGCTTGTGGCGCCTGCAGATCGCCCAGCGCGGCTGGCCGCTGCCGCCGAAGCGGCTTTACCTGCTGCTCGCACTGCTGAGCTTGGGCGGTGTGTATGTTCAGTTCGGCACGGTGCTGGGCCGCGATGCGGGTGTGGCGCTGCTCACCGTAATGCTCGCCTTGAAGCTGCTCGAAACCCGCACTCAGCGCGATTGCATGCTGCTGGTTTTTCTCGGCTATTTTCTGTGTATCACGAGCTTTTTGTACACGCAGACCTTCTTTATTGCCCTCTATATCTTGCTCGCCGTGTGGGCCTTAACGGCCGCGCTCATCCACTTGAATCAACCCGCCGGGGATCCCGCGCTGCGTTTCAATTTACGCCTTGCCGGCAGCCTGCTCGTGCAGGCGCTGCCGTTCATGCTCGTGCTATTCATTTTATTTCCGCGCGTGCAGGGCACCTTATGGACCTTGCCGCGCGATGCCCGCGGCGGCGCCAGCACGGGCTTAAGCGAGGAGATGACGCCCGGCAATATCAGCTCACTGGCGCGTTCCTCAGCGGTTGCTTTTCGCGCGGCCTTTAACGGCAGGCTTCCCGAACCCGCTGAGCGTTATTGGCGCGGACCGGTATTTTGGTTTGCCGACGGGCGCAACTGGTCGCCGGGCCGTGGCGCCACAGCAGGCACAGTTGAGCTTACGGTGTTCGGACAGCCGCTAGACTATGCCGTCACACTGGAGCCGCATCAGAAAAGTTGGCTGCTTGCATTGGAAATGCCCGCCAGCATTCCCGCCAGCGCGAATCTCACTGCTGACTTCCAATTGCGCGCCATTACGCCTGTTGAAAGCCGGGTGCGCTACGAATTAATTTCTTACCCGCGCTACCGGACCGGCGCCCTTTCTCCCGCCGACCTTGCGCGTGCGCTCCAGCTACCGCGCGACGCCAACCCGCAAACGCGCAGCCTGGCAAAATCCTGGCGCGCGAACTTCCCGGATGATGAAAAAATCGTAGCGCAGGCGCTTGCCTATTTTCGCGGTAATCCCTTTTTCTACACACTCAATCCGCCGCCGCTACGCACCGGCCCGGGTGACAATCCTGTCGACGAATTTATGTTTGGCACACGGCGCGGGTTTTGCGAACACTACTCTGCCGCCTTCACAACCTTGATGCGCGCCGCCGGGATTCCCGCACGAGTGGTCACCGGCTATCAGGGCGGCGAACTGAATCCGCTCGGCGATTATTTGATCGTGCGCCAATCCGATGCCCACGCCTGGGCCGAAGTCTGGCTCAAAGAGCGCGGCTGGGTGCGCGTCGATCCTACCGCCGCGGTCGCCCCGCAACGCATCGAACGTGGCGGCACCATGCTGGACGATTTAGCCGAGTCCGGCGGGTTTTTTTCCGATCCGCGTCAGGGTTTATTCGGCGAGGCCTTGTTGAAATTACGCATGGGCTTCGACTCGGCGAATTATCAATGGGCGCAGTGGGTGCTGGGCTACAACACCTCCCGGCAAAGCGAGTTGCTCGCCCATCTGGGCCTGGACAGATTGGGTTATGATTCGATGGCGCTGGGCTTGGGTATGGGCGTCTCTCTTACCCTGCTCTTCATCGCGTTCGCCGTTTACTCTCTGTTGCTCATCCGGCGCCGGCCGAAAGATCCCATCGCCCAGCTTTATCGGAGCTTCTGCGCCAAGCTCGCCAAACGCGGCATCGTGCGTGCGCCTGCCGAGGGGCCGCAAGACTTCGCAGCCCGCGCCGCTACACATTTCCCGCAGCATGCACCGCAGATTTATTCAATCAGCCAACTTTATAGTGCGCTGCGTTATGCGAACCGGTATCCGGAGCGTGCCTTTGCAGAATTACGTAATTATGTGCGTTCATTTCACGTTTAAGAGAGCTGCTTCTACCTCAGGTTGATTACGCGGGAAAATATCGCACGCACCTGTCTGCGCGCTACACAAGAACGTTTTCTTCCGAAGATTTACGTATGCCTCGCAGTAACGTACCAACTTTAAATAAATCAAATACTGTCATTCTGAGCGCAGCGAAGAATCTGGCTGATTATGTGAAGAATCCTCAACGCTTCTCATCTAGCAGCCTTTCCCCAGAGATCTTCTAAACGCTGATCCCGGCCGCAATTAAAGCGGTAAAATTTATAGCGCAAGGGATTTTTGTTGTGAAAATCCTGATGATATTCCTCTGCCGGATAGAATTGCGTCGCCGGGACGATCTTGGTCACGATGGGTTGTTTGAAGCGCGCCGATTTTTCCAGCGCGGCCTTTGACTGCCCGGCCAATTGTTTCTGCTCGTCGTTGTGATAAAAAACCTCGGCGCGGTACTGGTCGCCCTTATCACAGAATTGTCCCTGCGCATCCAGTGGATCGACGTTGCGCCAGAAGACCTTCAATAGTTCGGCATAGCTGATCTTTTTTGGATCATAGACGATCTGCACGGCCTCGGCATGACCGGTCCCGCCCGCGGACACTTCCGTGTAGTTCGGATTTTTCTTTTCACCGCCGGTGTAGCCCGAGGTGGTCGACACAACCCCCTGTACCTTGTCGAAGTCTGACTCGACACACCAGAAACAGCCGCCGGCAAAGGTTGCCGTGGCGAGATCCTTGCCGTTTTCGGTCGGCTCCGTGGTGCCCTGCGCGATGCCGAACAGGCCAAGGGACAATAGGCTCATAATCAATGAAGCAAGGAGATTGCGTAGATTGCTCGACATGAATAAACCCTCGTTAACATGTGCAATTAAGACCGCGGCTGCGGCTGTTTGTTGCCGGTAGGGTTTAACTCTATTACCCTTTTATTTGTGAATCGTCACGCAAGGGTCACATTTATTTTATTGCGCGAATCCGGATTATTTGCCGATACAAAACCCCGCGAAAATCCTGCCTAGCAGATCGTCCGCACCGAAGGCCCCGGTAATTTCACTCAAGGCATTTTGCGCCTGGCGCAACTCTTCGGCGAGCAGTTCGCCGGCGCGATTGCTGTGTAATTGCTGGGTGCCGTTGCGCAGGTTGTGTTGGGCGCGCTGTAAGGCATCCAGGTGGCGGCGGCGTGCGGTAAAGATGCCGGCGTCTGTTTGTTGATAACCGCTGCTGTCCTTGAGGTGTGTGCGCAAAATATTCATACCGGCACCGGTCTTGGCCGAAAGCCAGAGGTGGGAAATCTCGTCTTTCGCTCGGGGGGGAACTTCATTGACCAACAGCGGCTCACGACGACTGAGATCGATCTTGTTGTGCACCACGGTTAGCGGCACACCTTCGGGCAACTGCTCGATGATGGCCTGCTCGTCTGCGCCCAGGCCTGCGCAGTCGTCAATAATCAGCAGCACGCGATCGGCACCGGTGATTTGCTGCCAGGTGCGGCGCATGCCTTCCTGCTCGATTTGATCCTCGCTCGCGCGCAGGCCGGCGGTATCGACGATGTGCAGGGGCAGGCCGTCGATGTGTATGTGTTCGCGCAGCACAT
>JBDSTW010000161.1:0-2352 GCA_039928055.1 Gammaproteobacteria bacterium
ACATCCGGCGTGTTACTTATTGATTTAATGGCAATTTTGATTGCGCTGTTAGCCGTAACCGGGGCTTGGATGTGGGTGAGGCATGCCCGGCGCTAAAATAATATTAGATGATAATGGTTTTCATTAAGATTTATGTGTATACTTGTTTCCAAGTGGCGAGGTGAGCATGTTCCTTGCAAGCCTTTTGAGTTGTGTAAGCCTTGGCTTTGATGTTTTACTTTCTATCTCCTGTTACGGGGCGCTGTTGCGCCCCTCTTTTTGCCCCCTCGCCGTCAACTTTTATTAAACACATTAAAGGATTTCAATATGAAGCATATAGCGTTAGCTGTGGCGTTGTTGAGCAGTGTGGTCGGCGCGAACCTGAGCCCGGCGTTTGCCGAAGAGGAAGGCATGGCGTTGAGTTATGCCGAGCGGGATGCCGATGCCAAGATAGCGGAAAACGTCTCCGCAATGCAGGCTTGGGCTGAAGGCGAATATCAGGAACACGAGGGCGAAGGCCTGTTCAAAAAATACCCGAGCGAGGGCAAACTGATGGCCGAAATGGCGGCAATTTCGAAGGAACTCCAGGCCAAGGCCGAGGCCGCCAAACAAGCCGGCGAACCGGACAAGGCGCGCGCTTATTACTTCTCCGCCGAGGCGACGGCGCAATACGCCGCGCGCATGCCCCATATGCTCGAGCATCGCAAATAGGGTAAAAAAGCGATTACTGATAGCATAGGGCCGGGTAAATGCTCGCCCCACAAAAGTTTTGGCTTCCCGCTGACCGGCGGGGATAATATTTGTATACTGATTGAGGAAATAAAGAGTCCCTTCAAAGGGCCTGGCGAAGAAAGCTGATAAGAAATCGATAGATAATCTAAAAAGGAGCTGACATCATGAATGCGTGCAAACTGATAAAAGATTATGGCCCGGTAACGGGGCGTATTTTGTTGTCGCTCATTTTTATTCTCTCCGGCTTTAATAAAATTAACGGCTGGGACGGCACCTTAGGTTTTATGGCCGCCAAGGGCGTTCCCATGACTGAAATATTTTTGGCGCTTACAATAGCCATTGAATTGGGCGGCGGCTTAATGATCGCCTTAGGTCTGTATGCGCGCTGGGCCGCCTTTGCCATTTTCCTGTTTCTAATCCCCGTCACACTGCTGTTTCATCCGTTCTGGGCAGACCCGGAGCAGATGAACAGTTTCATGAAGAATATCGCCATCATGGGCGGCATGCTCTACATCATGACCCACGGTAGCGGGAACTACAGCATTAAAGACAACCTCTGCGAACGCCGCGTACACGAGCGCTTTTAGGCGGCCCCGAGCCTTAGCAGCATCTTGTTCAGGCGCTGCACAAAGCCGGCGGCGTCATCCAGTTGGCCGCCTTCGCTGAGTACGGCCTGGTCAAACAAGATGTTCGCCCAGTCGCTAAACGCGGCCTCATCGGTCTCATCCCGAATCCGGATCACCAGCGGGTGGTCCGGATTAATCTCCAGCACCGGGTGCGTGTTGGCGACCGGCTGTCCCGACGCCTTTAACAGGCGTTCAAGATGGGGGCTCATGCCATACGCGTCCGCCACCAGGCAGGACGGCGATGTAGTTAGCCGCTGGCTGATGCGCACATCTTTGACCTTGTCGCTGAGCGTGTTTTTTATACGCTCGGCCAAGCCCTGCAATTCTTTGGCGGGCATTTCATTCGTCGTGTCCTCGCCGCCAACCTTGCCGAGGTCGAGCTCGCCCTGGGTGACCGATTGCAGCGACTTTCCATCAAACTCACTCAGGTGCGTCACGACCCATTCGTCAACCCGGTCGGATAGTAACAATACCTCAATGCCGTTTTTACGCAGCAATTCGAGATGCGGACTGTTTTTGGCGGCGGCGTAAGTCTCCGCAGTGATGTAATAAATTTTGTTCTGACCGTCTTTCATGCGCGCCACATAATCCGTCAGCGTGACATTCTGCACATCGCTGTCGCTATGGGTCGAGGCAAACTTCAGCAGTTTGGCAATGCGTTCACGATTAGCAAAGTCTTCAATAATGCCTTCCTTGAGCACCACGCCAAATTCCTTCCAGAATGCGGCATACTTCTCGGCGTCGTTTGCGGCCAGATCCTCCAGCAAAGCCAGTACCTTTTTGACCTCGCCGGAACGTATCGTGTCGATGAGCTTATTGCTCTGCAAGATTTCACGCGAGATGTTCAGCGGTAAATCATTGGAATCGATAATCCCGCGCAGGAAACGTAGATAGCGCGGCGTCAGTTGCTGGGCGTCTTCCAGAATAAATACGCGACGCACATAGAGCCTGACACCGTGACGGCTGTCACGATCCCACATATCGAACGGCGCGCGCGCCGGGATATACAGCAATA
>JBDSTW010000162.1:0-7934 GCA_039928055.1 Gammaproteobacteria bacterium
CCGGTAACAGTGCGGGCCGCACTATCGTTACCCTATTTGATCTTGCTCCGGGTGGGGTTTTCCCTGCCACGCCTGTTGCCAGCCGCGCGGTGCGCTCTTACCGCACCATTTCACCCTTACCACGCGCGATGTGCGCGTTCGGCGGTATATTTTCTGTGGCACTTTCCGTAGGCTCGCGCCTCCCAGGCGTTACCTGGCACCCTGCCCTATGGAGCCCGGACTTTCCTCCCCAGCTTGCGCCGGAGCGACTGCCCGGTCGACTCCCCAAGGAGAATTATAGCGTAATTGACACCTGCGCGGGCTTATAAAAACACCGGAAGCGAAGGTTGGAGCGCGGGCATCCTGCCCGCAGGGAGAAGTATTGGATCTGTAAGCTGCTTGGGCAACCTCGTATCTTTCCATCCGTAGGTCGGATCAAGCCCTTCGGCTTCGCTCAGGATAAACTCCACGGATCCGACAGGTGTTGGGTCCGCCGCTGCGCGGCTTGACCCAACTTTGTATCTTTCCAGATAAGCTTCCCCAGATATTCTTGAGGCGCGTCCAAAACGCTGTGGATTTAGCCGCTTTTGTCTGATGCTAGTGTGTTGCAGCCCCTACGACGAACAAATCTCAGGGTTTACTCCTCACTGGCACGATCTATGCTGTAAGAAATTAATGACTTAGGGAACCTCTGCTTTATTCGTCATTCCGGGCATAGCGTAGCGGAGACCCGGAATCCAGTGCTTTTGGTTCAACGACTTACTGGATTCCCGCGTGCGCGGGAATGACGGAAATGGAATTAATCAGAGTTCTCTTAGCGTTTTTGGCAAAAGCGCAGGCATGCTCTGAGCCTGGTGCCTGTAGCAAAGTGGTGACAGTCTGGCTTACCTGTTGCGCCGTTGGATTGTTTACACTCTAGTATTGCAGAAAGTATCGTCCAAGCAGACCAAAAAATGAAAATTACAGGCAGGCCTACATTACTAATCCCGCTATGTTGTTTGGGCTGGGCACTGCTATTAGCGACAGCAGTCCCGGCCGAAAACAGCGGCCTGGACGACAAATTGCTGGAGCGGATTGAGCAAGTATATAGCGCGGAAGGGCGTGCGCGGGTTGTTCGTTGGGATGCGCTGATACATACGCAGCAAAGCGCCACAATTATGGAAAAGCTGGAGCTGGTGAATCGCTTTTTTAATGAGTTGCATTTTGTGTCGGATATGGCACATTGGGGGCGAGAGGATTATTGGGCCGCACCGATTGAATTTATGGCGAGCAATGCGGGCGATTGCGAGGACTTTGTCGTTGCTAAATATTTCACCCTGAAGGAAATGGGCGTGCCGATTGAACGTATGAATCTGACGTATGTTAAGGCACTGAAACTCAACCAGGCACACATGGTCCTGACCTATTTCGAGACGCCTGACGCGGAGCCGCTGGTGCTGGATAATTTGATTAACGTGATCCGGCCCGCCTCGTTGCGCAAGGATATCCTACCGGTTTACAGTTTTAACGGTGATAATCTATGGCTGGCCAAGGAGCGCGGGCGCGGACAACTGGTCGGCAAATCAAGCAGGTTAAGCAGTTGGACGGAACTGAACCGGCGCATGGCGGGAAATGGCATGAGAAAGGCGAGAGAACAATAATGTTCACCTTGCATGGTCGATTTGCCCTAGGGGAGTTCTAAGATGACCTTATACAAGCAACTGGTGTTGTTGATCTTGACGTTGCTCACCTTGATGTTCCTGGGGACGCTGCTGGTTAATTTTTATAATACACGCGCCTTTCTGACGGAGCAGCTCGCGTCGCATGCCCAGGACACAGCGACCACGCTTGGCGTATCGCTATCGCCGCCCATGCAGGCACAGGATGTGCCCACCATGAACTCTATAATCGATGCAGTGTTTGATCGCGGTTATTACCGAGGCATTAGTGTGGTAAGCACGCAGGGCCAGGTCTTGATCGATAGAAAGCAGGATATTGTGATTGAGCGGGTGCCTGGCTGGTTTGTACATTGGATCAAACTCGAGGCGCCGCCAGGGACTGCCTTCGTGATGTCCGGTTGGCGGCAGGCTGGCGTCGTGCGCGTGCAAAGCCATACCGGTTATGCCTATAAACAATTATGGCGTACCTTGACCGAGCTGATTATGTGGTTTGCCGTCACGGCATTGCTGGGTATTATCGCCGGGGTAGTGGTTCTACGTCTCTTGCTCAGGCCGTTGCAGGCCGTGGAAAGGCAGGCAGAAGCGGTGAGCGGCGGGCGCTATGAAACGCAGGTGACGCTGCCCAAGACACGTGAACTGCGCAGCGTGGCACTGGCCATGAATCGCATGACGGAGAAGGTCAAGACTACCTTCAAAGAACAGGCCCAGTCCGCCGAGCACCTAAGGGTGCTGGTCTATCGCGATCCACTGACGGGTCTGGGGAATCGACGCTACTTCGATGCCCAGCTACAAACCCATTTAAAGTCCAATACAGATTTAAAGAGCAGTGTACTGCTTTTAATCCAGCTGAACGATTTGCATGAAATGAACAATCGGCGCGGCTACCAGGCCGGCGACATGTTACTGAAACAAGCAGCCGCCGTGTTAGAACAGGCGACGGCGGAGCATGAGCAGTGTGTGCTGGCACGCATGGCGGGCGCCGACTTTGGTCTGCTGATGCCTAACGCCGGCTTAGCAGATGCGCAGCAATTGGCTACGGCCATATGTAGTGGTCTGGCACGTCTGCATAGCCAGGGATTTTCAGATTCGTCGAATGTTGCCCAGATCGGTGTCGCGTTGTATACAGGCGGGCAGTCTGCCACGGAAGTATTGTCCGAGGCGGATCTGGCCCTGCGCGCGGCGCAGGCGCAAGGGCCGAATACCTGGTATCACTATGCCGCCGTACTCAAGCTGCCCGAGATTCATGGCGGCCAGGAATGGAAAAGCTATATCACGGAGGTTGTGCGCGCACGCAAGCTGGTTCTTTTTATCCAGCCCGTGGTCGATGCCCATCATCCCGAGCGCATTTTGCAGCAGGAAGTTTTGGTGCGCATTCCCGGGCAGGATAATACCTTGCTGACCGCGCGCATGTTCATGCCTATGGCCGAACAGATGGATGTTGTCGTGGAGATTGATCGGGCAGTACTCACGGAAATTATCGCGCGCCAATCAAAACAGCGGGAGGGTCTACCTCTCGCCGTGAATCTGTCATTAGCCTCGCTACGGGACGCTGACTTTTCGGATTGGCTCTTCGGTATGCTTGCCGGTATGCCGAACACGGCACCGCGCATCGCGTTTGAATTTTCAGAGTTATGGGCCGTGCGCGAGCTTGATCGGGTGCATGACTTCGTTACGCGCCTTCGTCTGTTAGGGCACGGCTTCGGCCTGGATCAATTCGGCCGCGGATTTTCCGCCTTTGGCTATTTGCAGTCGCTACGTCCGGATTACGTGAAGATCGACGGCAGTTATACGGAGCAGGTCACCGAGAATCACGATAATCAATTCTTCCTCAGCACCTTGGTCGGCGTCGCCCACAGCCTCGACATCCTGGTCATCGCACAATCGGTGGAAAGTCAGGCGCAGTGGCAGATATTAAAAGAACTACGCATGGACGGCGTGCAAGGTTATGCGGTAGCGGAGCCAAGGCCTATAAGTTAAACTTATTCAAAATCATATTATTATGGCCATAAACTAATCCTATTTATCATAAGATGTCGTCTTTGTCGACGATAAGCATCGTATCCTTATTGAACAGCTCGCGGGCCGATTTGCGACTCATCAGTTTTTGCTGCGCCGCCTGAGGAAGCTCGGTAATCATGATGATGTTTTTGTCGATCAACAGTTCCACCAGATCTTCGATTACGCGCACCAGATCGTTATCAGAGCTTGATAAAAAGGCCTTCGAGGTTTCTGTGGAGCCGCTGTCCAGCAAAAACTCCAGCACATCAGGGTCGCTGGAAGACAACTTTTCCGGTGCCGTTGCGCCAGGTACATGGAGCAATGCTACGATCTTGCCATTTTTATCACGTTCGGCGTAGGGCATATCAATATCTCGGTTTTTGCGGTCGCAGTTTAGTTTAGCCATGCAATTCTTATGCTAACCCCCGATGGGTGGTCAGTGTCCAACGTGGAACTTGCTTGTGTACGAGGCAGGAAACCGGTCCATGTGCTGGATACCGGCTCAAGGCCTATATTAGCGAGTATAATTCGCTTATTGGTTTAAGTTTTTGAAAATGGGAAATCACCGTGGCCGATAATAATAAAATGATTATTAAGGAACTTCCCGGCATATTCTTTATTGAATTTGCCCTTGGGCGTCCCTTTTCATCAATATTCTTCCGAGGCTGGCCATGCCTGATATGACGACTGTGCCTAAGGCCCTTCACTGGGAGATCCCCAGTGAAGGGCTAAGCCACGACGATCCCTTGCTCACATGCTTGGTGCTGCTGACCAAGCTCCAGCATAGACCGGTCTCGGCGGAGGCCTTGCGGGCGGGCTTGCCGCTCGTCAATAACCGTATGACGCCGGAATTATTTGTCCGTGCCGCCGCGCGCGCCGGGCTTTCGGCGCGTATCGTCAAGCGCTCCTTAACCAAGATATCAAACCTGGTGCTGCCCGCGGTACTACTACTCAACGACGAACATGCCTGCGTCGCATTGAGCATCGATACTCAACAGGGGACGGTACGCATCCTGCAGCCGGAGGCGGGTGAAGGTGAGCAGATCCTTAAACTGGAAGATTTAGAGCGGCATTATACCGATTACGTGATTTTTGTCTGGCCGGAGCACCGCTTTGATGAGCGCACACCGGAAGTATTGCACCTCCCGACGCGCCACTGGTTTTGGGGTACCCTGGCCCAGTCGTGGCGCATTTACCGTGACGTGCTGGTTGCATCCTTCTTGACCAGTCTGTTTGCACTTGCCGTCCCGCTCTTTGTCATGAATGTCTATGACCGCGTCGTTCCGAACGGTGCCATAGAGACGCTTTGGGTGCTCGCCCTGGGTGTTAGCATTGTCTTTGTATTTGATGCGGTCATGCGCGCGCTGCGCGGTTATTTTATCGACGTCGCCGGGAAACGGGCCGATGTGTTGCTCTCAGCCATGATCTTCGAAAAGGTATTGGGTTTCAAGATGGAAGTCCGTCCGCCATCGGTCGGCGCCTTTGCCAGCAATTTGCGTGAATTTGAGAGCATCCGCGATTTTATTACCTCGGCAACCGTCACCACCCTGATCGATCTGCCCTTCGTATTATTATTTCTGCTGGTGATCGCCTTTATCGGCGGACCCTTGGCCGTCATCACGGCGGTAGGCATCTTATTGATTGCAATTTATGGGATTCTCATCCTGGCGCCGTTACGCAGGGCCATCGAAAATACCTACCGCGCCTCGGCGCAGAAAAATGCCACGCTGATCGAAAGTCTCATGGGCGTGGAGACCATCAAGACCCTCGGTGCGGAAGGCCCGGTGCAACGCAAATGGGAGCAGGCGGTGGGCTATATCGCGCATTGGGGAATGCGCTCGCGCCTGTTGTCCACCTCGGCGATCAATGCAGCCGTGTTTCTGCAGCAGCTAACCTCGGTGGCCGTGGTCATCGCCGGCGTGTATCTGATCGTAGATAATAAATTGACCATGGGCGGCCTCATTGCCTGCGTACTCCTGTCGGGTCGTGCCATGAGTCCCATGTCTCAGGTGGCAAGCCTCGCGACGCGTTATCACCAGACACAAGCCGCATTGAAAGGTCTGAATGACATCATGGCGCTGCCCGTGGAACGCGGCGCGGATAAATCCTTCGTGCACCGGCCGCGCCTGGACGGGCGTATCGAATTCCACGATGTGAGTTTTGCTTACCCCAAGCAATCCACCGACGTACTGAGCAATGTGTCGTTTCAGATTGAGCGCGGCGAGCATGTGGCCATTATCGGACGCATCGGCTCCGGCAAGACCACGATCGAACGCCTGATCATGGGCCTGTATGAGCCGGGCAAAGGCGCCATTCGTATCGACGGCATCGATGTGCGGCAGATCGACCCGGCCGATCTGCGCCGCAACATCGGCTATGTATCGCAAGACATCATGCTATTTTTCGGCACGGTGCGAAAAAATATTACCTTGGGCGCGCCCTACGCAGATGACCGTGCGCTCCTGCGCGCGGCGGAGATTGCAGGTGTCACGGAGTTCGTCAATCGTCATCCCCTGGGTTTCGATATGCCGGTGGGCGAGCGTGGCGAATCCCTGTCGGGTGGTCAGCGCCAGGCCATCTCCATCGCCCGTTCCCTATTGATGAACCCGCCCATCGTGGTCATGGACGAGCCCAGCAACTCGATGGATAACACATCCGAGGAACGCTTCAAGACCCGCTTGGCCGAGTTCATAGAAAACAAGACCCTGGTGCTGGTAACGCACCGTGCCTCAATGCTTGATCTGGTCAATCGCCTGATCGTCATGGATAACGGAAAGATCGTGGCGGATGGGCCTAAAGAGCGTGTGCTCGAAGTTCTCAAGCAGGGGAATCTCCATGCCGCTCGCCGCTAAAGCCCCCGATATTCAGATCGTCACAGAGAACCTGCCGGTGCAGGCGCATGATGCCGCGCTACCACCCGAGGATTTCGAATTTGTCTCGGAGACGAGAGCGGCGATGCTGCAAAAAGCCCCGACCGGCGGCCGGATAATCCTGTGGGCCACCGTGCTGTTTTTAGTGCTCGCCTTTGTATGGGCGGCGTATGCGAAATTGGATGAGGTAACGCGCGGTATAGGCAAGGTAATCCCGTCGCGGCAGATGCAGATGGTGCAAAACCTCGAGGGTGGCATCCTCGCCGAGATGCTGGTTAAAGAGGGCGATATCGTCGCCAGGGATCAGATTATTTTGCGCATCGACGACACGCGTTTTTCCTCCTCGCTGCGGGAAAGCAGCGGGAACTATCTGGCGCTCAAGGCCAAGGCGGCGCGGCTTGCGGCCGAAGCGGATAACAAACCTTTTATCGCGCCGGAAGAGGTCGTCGAGAAACAGCCGCAAATTGTCGAACAAGAGCGTGAATTGTATCGCTCCCGGCAACAGGAGATGCAGGCCAACCTGGGTATTTTGAAGCAGCAGGTAGCGCAGCGCCGCCAGGAGCTGGCCGAACTCAGGGGGCGCAGGGATCAGTTGTCGCGCAGTTATAAGTTGACCACGCAGGAATTGAATATGTCCAAGCCCTTGGTTGCGGCCGGGGCCATCTCGGAAGTGGAAGTGATTCGGCTGGAGCGGCAGGCGAACGAGGTTAGGGGCGATCTGAACGGCACCGAGCTTGCCATCCCGCGGGTTCAATCAACCTATGAAGAGGCCCTGCGCAAGGTTGAAGAAATGGAACTGGCCTTCCGCAACAAGGCGCGCGTTGAATACAATGAAACGGCGGCTGAGGTGGCGAAGCTTTCCGAGTCCAACTTCGCCTTGACGGATCGCGTCAATCGCACCTCGGTGCGTTCACCGGTACGGGGCACGGTAAACCGGGTCTTGATGAATACCGTGGGCGGCGTGATCCAGCCCGGCATGGATCTGGTAGAGATCGTTCCGCTGGATGATTCGCTGCTGGTAGAGGCGCGCGTGCGGCCGGCGGACATTGGTTTTATCCACGCGGGCCAAAAGGCCATCGTCAAATTCAGCGCCTACGATTTCGCAATTTATGGCGGCCTGGAGGCCAGCGTGGATCACATCAGCGCCGATACGATACGCGATGACGAGAAACAGGAAAGCTATTATCTCGTGCGCGTACGCACCACCCGCAGTTATTTGGGTACGCAGGAAAAGCCCCTGCCCATCATTCCGGGCATGCTCGCCGATACCGATATCCTGACCGGCAAAAAAACCGTCTTGCACTATTTGCTGAAACCCATACTGAGGGCGAAGTAGCGCGCGCTGACTGAGCGCTAGCCATGAATATTCTACTCTGCAGCGCAAATGAAGGCGTCCGCCAACGATGGCAGCAGGGGGCGTCTGAGTTCG
>JBDSTW010000163.1:0-3181 GCA_039928055.1 Gammaproteobacteria bacterium
TGTTGTCACGCTGGCGTAAACAGGCGCGGGAGGGATTGATTGTGACTAAAGGCATCACGCTGGACGACCAGACCGTCGCCGAACTCAAGCGGCTGCGTGAGCTGGAGAAGAAATACAAAATACTGCAACAGGAGCACGAACTCCTAAAAAAAGCCATCCGGTTTACTTCCGATCAAAAACGGAAATCTTCGACTTCATCGAAGTAAACCGGCAACATCACCGTATCGCCCTGATGTGCCGTGTCTATGGCGTGACCCGTGCTGGCTTCTATGCCTGGCGCGTAGAATCAATGGGGTCAGACTCGATTGATTTCAGGCACTCAAGATAAGGCGTCACTAAAATCAATCGAGTCTGACCCATTGATACTTAGCAGGCGATGGAACCGATCTGGTCCGCGCTTGTCTACCTACATGGCCGTGTCCGCTGACACGCATAACTATCGCGACTGCCATAAGAAACGTCGTTCAAATTTCACCCCTTTTTAGTGGAGACAGAATCATGTTCAATGCAAAGTTCCTTCTCGATGCGCTCGTCAGTGCCGGGAGCCAGATGACAAGCCAGGCCGGCGGCCAGCAAGGGGGCATGGCCGGTGGCCTTGGCGGGATGGTCAGGCAGGTCCTCGGTCAGGCGACACAGGGCTTGCAGGATGCCTCCAGCAAATCAGGTCTCACAACGAAAGCCACTGAAGTCGTCGGCCAGGTCTCTGGCGGCAAGACGCCGCAGGATTTGCTGGCACAGGCCAAAAGCATGATGGGGCAGAATCAGATGGCGACAGGTGCTGCTCTCGGAGGGTTGGGCGCGCTCGTGTTCGGCACCTCGACCGGCCGCAGCGTTGCCGTGTCTGCGGCGCAGCTGGGCGGCCTCGCCCTCATCGGAGGCCTCGCCTACAAGGCCTACCAGAACTATTCGGCCGGCAAGACTATCATCAGCGTGGACCAGGCGATGCTGCCGGCGCCTGCCGGCTCCGGCTTCGAGGCCGACATCGCCTCGAACGAGACAGCCGTGCTGTTTATCCGTGCGATGATCGCCGCCGCCGCAGCCGATGGCCACATCGACGCGACCGAGCGAAATGCCATCATCGGCGGGCTGAAAGAAGCCGGCTTTGATGCGGAAGCCAACACCTGGCTCGAAAATGAGATGATGAATTCGGCTTCGATCAATGATCTGGTCAAGGGCGCGACGACGGCCGAACTCGCCGCGCAGGTTTACACCGCCGCGCGGCTGGCGATCAATCCGGACACCCGCGCGGAGCAGGACTTCCTCGCCGGTCTTTCCGGCGCGCTCGGTCTCGATGCCGAACTGGTCGCCAATATCGACGCGGCGGCGGCGAGTGCCAAGGTCTGAAAATACCCAGGATTGGGCGGGTAAGGGACCGGCAAGGCGTGGCTGCATGACTGTTCTGTCTGTACTGACCTGGGCGTGAGCAAACTCTTCTGGTTGGTCAAAGGTCAAACTACTATCGGGGCGCAAATCCATGCGAGCGGCATCGGAATCGTTGTGTTGCTGGCGCTGCTCGTGTGGGGTGCAGTCGCGGGGATCACCGCGCTGGAGATCCGGGAACCATGAACCGATGTCCGGCGCGTTGTATGTCGCGGCGGCAATTCGATCCATCTTCAAGAGTGATGAGGACGCACGATGAAACGCAAGAAAAAACGTGATGTTGAAAAAACCTATTCGAGGCGGGCGTTCGTCGCCAAACTGCGCCGGCTCGCGGACGCCCTGGAGCGCGGCGAGCGCTTCACCATCCGCGTGGCCGGGGAAACGGTGCGCGTGCCGGCCGCCGCCGCCGTCAGCATTGAGCACGAGCGCGGGGGCGGGGCGGAAGAGCTGGAGTTTCAGCTCAAATGGAGCCGCCCGGCCGCGCGCCGTGTAGGACGGCGCGAGCAGATAAAGGGGTCACAATGAGGTACCCCCTTTATGGATTAGTTCGCGTGCTGCGCCAAGACCTCTGCCGCCCACGTGTTGAGACTCTTGCCGGAGGCCTCGGCCATCATGGCGGCACGGGCGTGTACTTCAGGCGGCACTCGCAGCATCAGTTTTCCCGAGTAGGGCTTCTGCGCTGGGCGTCCGAGTTTTTCTGACATGGCGATGTAGTCGTCGGCAGCTTCTTCAAACGCGCGCACCAGCTCGACTACAGTTTCGCCGTGGAACGTCACGATGTCCGCAATACCGGCGATGCGACCGAAGAAAATCCGGTCCTCCGCATCAAATTCGACGTGGGCTGCATAACCTTTGTGGCTAAGTGGCTTGCTCATGGTTTCACTCCTGCTAATTCCAAAAATTCGCGGGCTGCACGCACCTGGTAGCGCTTGGCTTCCTTGCCGGGGTGCGGGCGGTGGAAATCGGCACGTTTGCCGTTGATTACGAATGCAACCCGAGATCCTTTACCTTCAACTGTTTGGGCGCCTAATGCTTCGAACATCGCTTCAATCTTGCGCCATTCCAGCGCTGCCGGGACAGGATTGGAGAAAATCGCCCCAAGAGTTTTACGGTGCGTGCTGTTCACGTGTTAAATGCTATCATATTGTGATTGCATTGCAAGGGTATTTTACTTCTCTTTTCTGGGCTAGGCCCCGCGGATGGGGCTCAACGTATTGCCCCACGCGCTGTGCGATTGCAGCGGCGAAATGGTTGTCGCCCTGCACCCCCGCCCCTGACTAATACAAATTTAGACGCCAAGCGGTACAAACAACGGGGTCAACCCGACCCAGGCAGACCCAGTGCGGCGGCGTCATCCAGGTTGAGCCAGCCGCGTTTGCCGTCGATATCGATCTCCAGCCATTTCACTGCGCCGACGTCGCCTACCCAGGGCAGCTCGCCGTCAGTGACGAGGTCAGCGTTGGCATAGGCGCGCAAAAACTTCACGCGGCTGGTGGATGAGGCCTGCACGGTTTCTTTTACTGCAACTAAAGGGGTCACATCTTGTATTGTGACATTTCCACAAGACTGATAAACTCCTGACCATGGCGCGCCCTCTCCGAATCGAATTTCCCGGTGCCGTTTATCATGTCACCTCGCGCGGTAATGCGCGAAGCAAGATATACCGGGATGATGAAGACAGGCTAATTTTCCTGGCCACGCTGGCATGGGTGGTGGGGCGCTTTGGCTGGGTCTGTCATGCCTACTGTCTGATGGATAACTACTTTCACCTGCTGGTCGAAACCCCTGAGGCCAACCTTTC
>JBDSTW010000164.1:0-2753 GCA_039928055.1 Gammaproteobacteria bacterium
GTCATTCGGGCACAGGCTAATGCCAATGCTGGCGCTGGTGAAAACCTCTTGTCCATCGAGGTCATAAGGCAGGGCCAGAGAGGCGAGCACCTTCTCCGCCACCAGAGTGACATCTTTCAGGCGTGCCACGTCGGCCAGGATCACGGCGAATTCATCACCGCCCAGCCGGGCCACGGTATCACCCTCGCGTACACACGCGGTCAGACGCTCACCGATGGCGCTGAGCAGCAGATCGGCAATGCTATGCCCTAAGGTATCGTTGATGAGCTTGAAGCGATCTATGTCCAGAAACAGCACCGCCACTAAGCGCTTGTTCCAAGGCACACGCACCACCGCCTGGCCGAGGCGGTCATAAAGCAGGGTGCGGTTAGGCAGATTGGTCAGCGCGTCATAATTGGCTGCATAGATCAGTTGTGCCTCGGCGAGTTTGCGGTCGTTAATATTCTCGCATACCACGAGCACGATAATGTCGCCGTTGCCGGATATGATAGGGCGCACGGTTTCGTTCACCCAGATAATGCTGCCGCCCTTGCGTACCTTGCGAAACTCCCATTGCGCGATCTCGCCGGGCCTTTGCAGGCAGGCCTTGAATTCCTTGAGTACGGTTTCCTTATCGCCTTCATAGAAGACATTCAGCACCGGTTGCCCGATGAGTTCTTCCACCGTGTAGCCTAACTGCTCGGCCCCGCGCGCATTGACCAAGAGAATCTTCCCGTCGGCATCGAGCGTGAAATACATGGCCGGGTTGTCGTCGTATAAGGTCCTGTAGCGTTCCTCGTTCTCCCGCAATTCTTGTTCGATGCGTTGAGTTTCGGTGATGTTGCGCATAGCGATCACGGCGCCCAGTTTTTTACCATGAGCGTCAAACAGCGCCTGGCCGTTGGCGCACAATGTGCGTGCTGGGCCGTGCTTGGGCGCAATGACAAACTCCGCGTTATGTACAATCTCACCGTGGAGCGCACGGTAGAGGGGAAGCTCCTCCGTGCGCATGAGCGTCTTGCCGTCAGGGGCATAAACATTGTAATACTCGGCCCATTGCTCGGGTGGGATGGGCTGCTCGAGTAAGCCGGTAAAACGCCGGGTGGCACTGTTAAACAGCGTCAAGATACCATCGGCGTCACATGCCACAAGGCCCTCTTCCAGATTGTCGAGCAACACATCCAGAAACTGTTGCTTTTTTTCGGCCAGATCTTCCAATTGCTTGCGTTTGGTGATGTCTTGAAAGATGACCGCCATGCCTAATTGCATGCCGTCTTGAGTAATGGGTGAACTGGTATAGGCCACCGGGAAGCCGGTCCCGTCCTTGCGCAGGAACACCGCATCATCGACTTGATGCAACCGGCTATCCTTAAAGCCGGCATCGAGCGGACAGTACTCGGCGGGGGAGGTATGATGCAGTAGCTCATGCAGGGGTCTGCCCAGCAGTTCCTCCGCCGTCCAGCCGAGCATGCGCACCGCGGCCGGATTGATAAAGGTGGTTAAACCATCGGCGTCCAGGCCGTAAATGCCTTCTCCGGTGGCATTCAGGATCAGATCCAGGCGTTCGCGTATGGGTTGTAATTGCAGGTTTTTACGGCGCAGTTCGAAATGGACCAGCACTTCTTGCGTCAGGGCGCGAAGCGCCTCCTGCTGATCGTCATTAAGCTCGCGCGGCACGAGATCCATAACGCACAAGGTGCCCAGCGCGTGCCCCTCGGCGGTCCTCAGTGGAACCCCGGCGAAAAAGCGCACGTGGGGTTTGGCGGTGACTAAAAGGTTATTGGAAAAACGCTCGTCAAGCAGGGTGTCGGGGACGATAAAAATCTCCCCCGAGCCTTGGATTGCGGCATGGATACAGGAGGCCTGGTCGCGGGCGATTTCTGTCTTGCTAAAACCGACCTTCGATTTAAACCACAGGCGCTGTTCGTCGATAAGACTGATTACGGCGATCGGCGTGCCGCAGATCGCTGCGGCCAATCGGGTAAGGGAATCGAACACCTCCTCGGGGGCGGTATAGAGAATTTGATAGCGGCGCAGGGCATCGAGCCTGGCTGCTTCATTACAAGGCGGCTGAATTATCATTGTATTGGCCTTTACGGCAAGTGAGCTTTTCTCATATTGTAGCAGTAGCTTCACTAGATCATTCCAAGCCTATGCCTGCAGTAGGCTAAACTTTACCCTTAATAGCCTACAGGATTCAGCAAAGATCATGCCTATTACCGATTGGCCGGTTCATGAGCGGCCCCGCGAGAGATTATTGTTAAATGGCCCAGGCGCCTTATCCGATGCAGAGTTGCTCTCGATATTTCTGCGCACTGGGGTGCGCGGCAAGACCGCGGTCGATCTGGCGCGCGAACTGCTAAGCACCTTCGGCAGCTTGCGTGCGCTATTGGATGCGGACTACCAGCAATTCTGCAAAGGCCTGGGCCTGGGTGCTGCCAAATACGCCCAACTGCAGGCGGTGCTGGAAATGGGCCGGCGCCATCTGCGCGAAAACCTGGCGCGGGGCGATGCCTTATCCAATCCGGATGAGACGCGCGCGTATGTGACAGCGCGCCTGCGCGGCCATGCCCATGAGGTATTTGCGTGCCTGTTCCTGGATAATCGCCACCGCATTATCAGTTTCGATGAGCTATTCCATGGCACCATAGACGGTACCAGCGTGCATCCGCGTGAGGTGGTCAAGCGGGCCTTAGGCCACAACGCCGCCGCCGTAATCTTCGCCCACAATCATCCTTCCGGCGTGGCCGAGCCGAGCACGGCGGATGAACTCA
>JBDSTW010000165.1:0-6190 GCA_039928055.1 Gammaproteobacteria bacterium
AAGAACATTTGACGGAAGCAACCAAGGCCCTTAATGCGGGCTATTTTAATGAGGCGCGCGAACGTGCCCTTGCCGCGAAATCCGAGGCTATCAAGGCGCGCGATAGTACTTTACAGGACAAGCAGGAACCTTAGAAGCCATTTCATAACTACCTACGCGACCCGGATACTGTGTTGCCGGTCTTGCTACGGTGCTCATTTACTCTCTGTAAACTCCGCTCCTCACAAGCCCGGCGCCTTGTCTGCAGGCCGCTCGGTGGAATTATGAAAAGCCTTCTAGTCCCATCAAAAAATAATTACTAGCTTAGGGAATCTCTGATTTATTCGTCATTCCGGGCCCCCGCCTTCGCGGGGGCAGGCTGCGCGTAGCGGAGACCCGGAATCCAGATAGGTAGGTCGGATCAAGCCCTTCGACTTCACTCAGGATAAACTCTGCGGATCCGACAACACACTGGATTCCCGCGTGCGCGGGAATGACAGAAATGGAATTAATCAGAGTTTCCGTAGCTAAATCTACTTAATCAGGTCGCGCACGAACGGTATGGTCAAGCGGCGTTGCGCGGCGAGCGAGGCAAGATCGAGGCGCTGTAATAATTCAAACAAGCCGGGCATATCGCGCGGACAGCGCCGCAACAGGAAACGCGCAACGTCATCCGGCAATTCGATTCCGCGGCCGCGGGCGCGCAACGACAGGGCGGCGATTTTTTCCTCGTCGTTAAGTGCGTGAAGCTGCAACACCAACCCCCAACTCAAGCGCGAGCTTAGATCCGCCAATTTCAAGCCTAGGGCGCGCGGCGCGGCATTCCCGCTAATAATCAACGGTGTAGCGGTTTCACGTATGCGGTTATACAGGTGAAACAGCGCGGCTTCCCATTCCGGACGTGCGGCGATGGCCTGAATGTCGTCGATGCAGACGAGCGCGAGCTGCTCTAAGCCCGCCAGCACTTCAGGAGAGACCTCGTCGGCTTGGCTAAGCGGTAAATAGGCGGGGGTGGCGCCCGCTGCGGCGATCTTCTGGCAGGCGGCCTGCAATAGATGGGTTTTGCCGGTGCCGGGCGCGCCCCCTATATAAACAAATTGCTGTTTTGCGTCAGCGATATCGTGCAGGGTTTGCACGGCCTCGCGATTGGGACCGGCAAAATAATTCGCAAAGCTGGCGCCATCGCGCAGCCCGATGCTCAACGGCAATTGCATCAATCAATTCTCGCGATTTCGGGCGGCTGCGGTCCGTACAATTCGCTTTTGACGTAGCGCCCACGGGCATAACCCAGTAGCACGCGCACTACCGCAGCTACGGGCAAGGCAAGCAGGACGCCGAAAAAGCCGAATAACTGGCCGCCCGCCAGCACCGCAAAGATCACGGCGACGGGATGCAAGCCGATGCGTCCGCCAATCAATAACGGAATCAGAATAAACCCTTCAATGAGCTGGCCGATGCCGAACACGATCACGACATAGACAAGGGCTAAAAGATCCTGGAATTGCACGAGGGCAGCCACGCTCGCCAGCAAAAGGCCCACAAAAAAGCCCAGATACGGCACGAAACTCATGAGGCCCGCGATCATGCCGATGAGCAAGGCAAGATCGAGTCCTACGATGGAAAGTCCTATGGAATAAACCGTGCCCAGGCCCAGCATCACCAATAATTGACCGCGTAAGAATGCCCCTAATACTTCATCGCTTTGCCGGGCCAGACGCACGACCGTGCCTTCCGAGTGTGTAGGCACCAATGCGCGCAGGGTTTCCATTAAAACATCCCAGTCGCGCAGCAGATAAAACGTCACCACGGGAATCAATACCAGGTTGATCAGCCAACCGATCACGGCCAGCCCGGAACTGGAGATCGAAACCAGCACATTGGCCATAATGCTGCCCGCCCGCTGCCAATTGGCAAGCAGCGCACGCTGTACGCTGCCCAGATCCAACGCCGTTTCCTTGAGCCCGAGATAACGTTGTACGTATGGTATCGCCTTATCCTGCATCCAACTGAAATATTCCGGCACCTTCGCGATAAAGACCCTCAACTGCTCCTCAAGCAGCGGCACCAGGATTATCAACAATAGCAACAAAACCAACATCAAGGCGGTGAAAACGATAGTCGCCGCCAGCGCGCGCGAAAGCCCTTTGGCTTCCAGGCGGTCGGCCAGCGGATCGGCCATATAGGCGAGAAATCCGGCGATAAGAAAGGGCGTTAGAATCGGCGCGAGCAAATAGAGCAGCAAACCCACTACAAGGACCAGCAGCAATATCAGCCATTTTTTCGAATCAGTCATGCGTCTGTCCCCTTCTTACGCGGAATGCGCGATTTCCCCACGTCCATACATAACCGATACCGCTCATTAATGTCGTTATCAACACGATATAGGCCAGGCCATTTATGACCCATGGCGGCAAGGGCAGCAAGCTGTGGATAAGCAGCACGCTAAATATCAGCAGGATTTGCGCCAGGGTATTAAGCTTGCTAAGGAAGGTGGGGGCAAAGTCGAACCGGCCGAAGCGGACATGGTAGATGAGCGCCCCACACACTATAACTAAATCCCTGCCCACCACTAATGCGGCCAGCCACACGGGTATTTGGCCGAGCCAGCCGAGCGTTAGATACGCACTGACCAGCAACAGCTTATCCGCAAGCGGATCAAGAATCGACCCCAGGCGGCTGCTCCAGTGATACCGCTTCGCGAGATACCCGTCGAGCGCATCGCTGATACCCGCGAGCGCAAACAGCAGCAGGGCAAATCCATACTCCCCTTGCAGCAGCAGCCACACCACCGGCGGCACCAGGAACATGCGCAACAGGCTAATGGTATTTGGAATTTGATTACCGCGCATATTGCCAGAATTGAACCGTCCGCTTGGTAAGATCGTTTTTATCGGGTTTCACGCCAGGCGAAGCCTGTACGCACGTCAAGGATAACGGTAATGGGCTGGAAAATCTCCTATTTGCAGTGTCCGCGTGCGCCCGATACCATAGCGACTACGCAATGGAGCGACCGTGATTAAAGATCAACCCCCCGCCCTAACACCGGGCCAGCCGTCAAGCAACGTCCGCGCGCGCACTCCTGAATCCGTATCGCTGAGTTACCGCGACGCAGGCGTCAATATCGACGCCGGGAATAGCCTGGTCGAGAAAATAAAACCCATCGCGGCCCGCACCACGCGCCCCGGCGTACTGGCTGGGCTGGGTGGATTCGGCGCCCTGTTCGAACTACCGATCGGGCGTTATCGCCAGCCGGTACTCGTCTCCGGCACGGACGGCGTGGGCACCAAGCTGCGCCTGGCCCTGGACACCGGCAAGCACGATACCATCGGCATCGATTTAGTGGCCATGTGTGTTAACGACATTATCGTGCAGGGCGCCGAGCCCTTATTTTTTCTCGATTATTATGCCAGCGGCCGACTCGATGTCGCTATTGCCGCCGACGTCATCCGCGGCATTGGTCGCGGCTGTGAACTGGCCGGCGCCGCACTGGTAGGCGGGGAAACCGCCGAGATGCCCGGCATGTATGACGGCGCAGACTACGACCTGGCGGGCTTTTGTGTCGGTATCGTGGAAAAGGAGCGCATTATCGACGGCAGTCGCGTGACTCCGGGTGACGTCTTGATCGGTATCGCCTCGTCCGGTCCGCACTCGAATGGCTATTCACTGATCCGCAAGATCATTGAGGTGTCGGGCGCGAGTCTTGCGCAGGATTTTTACGGGCAGAGCCTGGGTGAAGCTTTGCTTATTCCAACGCGCATTTACGTAAAATCCGTGCTCAAGCTGATCGAGCACGTACCGGTGCATGCCCTCGCGCATATTACCGGTGGCGGACTGCTGGAAAATATTCCGCGTGTGTTGCCCGACGACGCCGGCGCTGTGCTTGATCGCACCACCTGGCCGCGCCCCGCGATCTTTGATTGGTTGCAGCGTCAAGGCAAGGTGTCCGACCCTGAAATGCACCGCACTTTTAATTGCGGCATCGGCATGGTCGCCTGTGTGCCCGCCGGCGCGGCCGATAAAGCCTTGGAGCTACTGCGCGAGCAGGGTGAGCAGGCGTGGCGCATCGGCCACATCGTGACCCTGGAATCACCCCATGCAGAACGAGTGCTGATCCAAAATTGAACTGTGGACCCGTAACCCCCGCCCTGCCGGCGGTTATTCTCATTTCCGGGAAAGGCAGTAACCTGCAGGCCATTATCAGGGCAATAAACGAGCAGTCGCTGAACCTGAATATCCGCGCGGTGATCAGTAACCGCCCGCATGCCGCCGGGCTACAGGTCGCCCGGCAAGCCGGCATTCCCACCCGGGCAATCGACCACGAGCAGTTTTTGGACCGGGCCAGCTTCGATCAGGCGCTACGCGAACTGATCGATAGTTATAACCCGGGCCTGGTCATACTCGCCGGGTTCATGCGCATATTGAGTGCTGCGTTTGTGGCCCACTACGCGGACAGGCTGCTGAATATTCACCCCTCCTTATTGCCCGCCTTTCCCGGCCTCGACACGCACCGGCGCGCCTTGCAGGCGGGCGTGCGGGAGCACGGCGCCAGCGTCCACTTTGTCACCGGCGATGTTGACGGCGGCCCCGTTATTATTCAAGCGCGCGTGCCGGTGCTACCCGCGGACACGGCTGAAACCCTGGCCGCACGCGTGCTTGAGCAAGAGCACGTCATTTACCCTCAGGCCCTGCGCTGGTTTGCCGAAGGGCGTCTGCGCGTAGCAAAAAATCCTGCCGATAAATTGCAAGTACTACTTGATGGAAGCGCCGTATCGGTCGAAACTAAGCTATCGGATCTGTCTGTTTGAATACAAGGAGATCGTATGCAACGCTCTGTTTCTTTTCTGTTACTGCTGGCCTTTCTGCTGCCCGCAGCCTTCGCTGCACCGGAGCCAACGCACTTCACCGCGTACTACACGATGAGCAAGGGCAGCGTGCCGATCGGGGAAGTACAACGCTCTTTAACACCGGCCGGCAACGGCCAGTTCAAATTTGAATCAACCATGCACGCCACAGGACTCATAGCGGCCTTTGTCAAGGATCGTATTTCCGAGAGCAGCCTATGGACGTTTCGAAACGAGCAGGTTAGGCCGCAAATCTATACTTACCGTAAAAGCGGCGGAAAAAAAAGCCGCGATCTCAAGCTTGAGTTCGATTGGCAACATCAGCTCGTAAAAAATACTATTGCGGGAAAGGAGTGGGAAATGGCCTTGCTGCCGGATAGCCAGGACAAACTCAGCTATCAGCTTGCCATCATGTACGATCTCCAACGCGGAAAGACCGAATTTAAATACCCTATCGCCGATAAAATGAAATTCAGGAACTACTATTTCAAAGTCGTTGGCCATGAAACACTTGCAACGCCGCTGGGCTCATTGCCGACCGTCAAAATAGAGCGCGTCATGGAGGGGGACGAGAAAACGACGGTATTATGGTGTGCGCCCGGCCTGGATTTTCTGCCGGTGCGCATTGAGCAAAATGAAAAAGATGGGGATGAGTTCAGCCTGATGATTAAATCGGTGGAAGGGCTATAGCAGTGCCTTTATTTCGATGACTTACTGGATTCCTGCGTGCGCAGGAATGACGGAATTGGAATTATTCAGGGCTTTCCTTAATCAGTCAAACGGGTGGCGCAGAATAATAGTCTGGGCGCGATCCGGTCCGGTGGAGACGATGTCGATAGGTGTCTCGGTAATCTCCTCGATACGCATAAGATAGGCGCGTGCATTGGCGGGCAATGCGGCGTAATCCGTTATCCCCAGCGTCGATTCCTGCCAGCCGGGCATGTCGATGTAAATCGGTTCGCAACCCGCAAAGGCCTCCGCGCCCACCGGCGGCGTGAGGCGCTCGACGCCATCGCAGCGATAGCCCACGCACAGGCTGATCGATTCCAGCCCGTCCAATACATCGAGCTTGGTGATACACAGACCCGATACGCTGTTAATCTGATTGGAGCGGCGCAGCGCCACGGCGTCAAACCAGCCGCAGCGGCGCGCGCGCCCGGTCGTGGAGCCGAACTCAAGCCCGCGGCGTGACAAGTGCTCGCCCATGGCATCGAACAATTCCGTCGGAAAGGGCCCGGAGCCCACGCGCGTGGTATAGGCCTTGGTGATGCCCAGGATATAATCGAAACGCGCCGGCCCCATGCCGCTGCCGGTGGCGGCACCGCCCGCCGTGGTATTCGAGGATGTAACATAGGGATAGGTGCCGTGAT
>JBDSTW010000166.1:0-5987 GCA_039928055.1 Gammaproteobacteria bacterium
GTTCGGGCGGGCGCTCCGCCAGCCAATCCATGCTCGACCCCTGCGGATCGAAATCGGCCAAGGCGGTTGGCAAACCCTGGTCGGCATAGTAGCTGGCGAGATTGGTTGCCAGCGTGCTCTTGCCGCATCCCCCTTTTGCATTCAAAACCATGATCGAGCGCATGAACCCTCCGGTACGTGGCTGTAGCTTTAGAATCCTTTATATCACAACAACTTGGACAATAGAATGGCTGCCAAGCGAGCGGCTCGGGGCAGCGCCCTATCCTGATCGATCTGCGGCGAAGATCCCGAGCGCGTCCCATATCTCGTCCACGCGCTGCTTGACCTCGTCACTCATGGCGATGGGCCGGCCCCAGGCCCGTGCGGTCTCACCGGGCCATTTGTTCGTGGCGTCCATGCCGATCTTCGACCCCAGGCCCGCGACCGGCGAGGCAAAATCCAGGTAATCGATAGGGGTATGCTCAATAATAGTGCAATCGCGCGCCGGGTCCATGCGCGTGGTCATGGCCCAGATCACGTCTTTCCAGTCGCGGATGTTGATGTCGTCGTCGGTCACGATCACAAATTTGGTGTACATAAACTGGCGCAGGAATGACCACACGCCGAACATCACGCGCTTGGCATGGCCGGGGTACTGCTTCTTCATGCTGACCACGGCTAAGCGATAAGAGCAGCCTTCAGGCGGCAGATAGAAGTCGGTAATCTCCGGAAACTGACGCTGCAACAGCGGCACGAACACCTCGTTTAACGCGACACCCAGCACGGCGGGCTCGTCCGGCGGGCGACCCGTATAGGTGCTGTGGTAAATGGGCTTATCGCGGTGCGTGATGCGCTCGATGGTGAACACCGGAAAGGCCTCGGCCTCGTTGTAATAGCCGGTGTGATCGCCGAACGGCCCTTCCAGGGCTGTTTCTCCTGGTTCTATGTAACCCTCCAGCACGAACTCGGCGCCGGCCGGCACCTCCAGATCGTTGGTCTGGCATTTCACCAGTTCCGTCTTGGCGCCGCGCAATAAACCGGCAAAGGCATATTCGGACAAGCTATCCGGCACCGGCGTGACCGCGCCCAGAATGGTCGCGGGGTCGGCGCCGAGCACAACCGACACCGGAAAACGCCGGCCGGGATGCGCTATTTGCCAGTCACGAAAGTCCAACGCCCCGCCGCGATGCGCAAGCCAGCGCATAATGACCTTGTTGCGCGCAATCACCTGCTGGCGATAAATGCCCAGATTCTGGCGCTGCTTAAGCGGCCCTTTGGTTACCACCAAAGCCCAGGTGATGAGCGGCGCCACATCGCCGGGCCAGCAGGTCTGGATCGGCAATTTGGAGAGATCAACATCGGCCGCTTCAATGACATTTTCCTGTGCGGCGGCCTTGCCGACCACCCGCGGCGCCATATTCAACACCTGTTTTAGTGCAGGCAGCTTATCCCAAAGGTCTCTAACGCCCTTGGGCGGCTCCGGCTCCTTCAGGAAGGCCAGCATTTTCCCCACCTCACGCAGCGCCTCGATCGATTCCTGGCCCATGCCCAAGGCCACGCGCCGCGGTGTGCCGAACAGATTGGCCAGCACGGGGATGTTGTGGCCGCCTAAATTGTAATTATTCCCCACCTGCTCGAACAGCAACGCCGGACCTTCCGCGCGCAAGGTGCGCTCGCAAATTTCGGTTATCTCCAGATAAGGATCGACCTTGAGCGCGATACGCTTAAGCTCCCCCTCTTTTTCGAGTTGTGCGATGAAATCCCGCAGGTCTTTATAGTGCATAGGGCATTTTAATAAAAAGTACACGATACCCGATCAAGGTATAGAAAGTAATGGCAATTATTTGAAGGGGAAGTTAAGGTTTGACCTTTCGGCGGCTAATTTTTATATTAACGGCCGCAGGGTTGGCCATTTACCCTGCGAGCGCAGGCCCTGCACCGTGCCTGGGCATGCTTTTTTCAACAATATGCTCGACTTAGGGAAACTCTGAATAAATCAGAGATTCCTCAGGTATGTCTTGTAACGGCTTAATTCATCAATCCCTGTGCATCGATTCAAGAATTTATTCAGCCGAACAAGCAACTACAGGAGTGAAAATGGCGGCACCAAGAAGAATGCTTTATTTAAAGCCCCCGGGCGCGCCCGATTTACTGGGGCATGAGCTTAAATCCGCCGGTTGGGATGTACACGTGGCTTCCGATACCGGACAGGCACGTAAGCAAATCAGCGAACACGAGTTTCGCGTGGGATTGGCCTTTTTTGACGGCTATGATGATAAGGCTCACCACGAGGTAGAAGAATTTTTTCACACCAGCGGTCATGTCGAATGGGTGGCGTTGATCGCTCCGGTGTGCCTGCAATCCTCCAGCTTTTGCAAACACATCCTGCGCATGTTTCATGACTATCATACTCTGCCGCTGGATATGTCACGTCTGCTGGCCACCCTGGGGCATGCGTATGGCATGTCCCAGGTCAAAAATCTGATCGTCGCGCACGATGGAAAATTCGGCGAGTATGAAATGGTGGGCACCAGCCCCAAGATGCAAAAGCTGTTCAGCAATATTCGCAAGATCGGCAGCGTCGATGCCCCGGTTCTCATCGCCGGCGAGAGTGGAACCGGCAAGGAACTCGCCGCCCTGGCCATTCATGAGCGCTCGGCGCGCGCAGGCGGACCTTTCGTCGCGGTGAACTGCGGGGCGTTGCCCACCAACCTGATTCAATCGGAATTATTCGGCCACGAAAAAGGCGCCTTCACCGGTGCCCATCAGCGCAAGATCGGGCGCATCGAATCGGCCGAGGGAGGCACCTTATTCCTGGATGAAATCGGCGATCTTGCACTCGACTTGCAGGTGAACCTGTTGCGGTTTTTGCAGGAAAGCACCATAGAGCGCGTCGGCGGCATCGAGAAGATTACCGTTGACGTGCGCGTCATCGCAGCTACCCACGTTGACCTGGAAACGGCAGTTAAAGAAGGCCGCTTTCGCGAAGACTTGTATTACAGATTGAATGTTCTTCACCTGGAAGTACCGGCGCTACGCGAGCGCCAGGAAGATGTCGAATTACTCGCACGTTATTTCTTTGAAAAGTTCGCGCAGGAAAAGCATCGAAATGTTAAGGGCTTTCGCCGCGACACCCTGCAGACAATCAATGAGTACAGTTGGCCGGGAAATGTGCGCGAGATGATTAACCGTATCCGGCGCGCCATGGTCATGTGCGAAAATCGCCTGCTTACCTCCGCTGATCTGGGCCTGGATAGACGCGCCTCGCAGCGCCGTTTGGTTACGCTGGAAGAGGCGCGCACAAAGGCGGAAAAAGAGGCCATACAAGTCAGCCTGCGCTCAAACCGTAACAATGTCTCTCAAGCGGCGCGCCAACTCGGCGTGTCGCGCGTGACACTCTACCGTTTAATGGAAAAATATCAGATCAGTCCGCAAAGTTGATCCCGCCTCACTGCCGCATCCCCCTATCCGCAAGCGCTGGCACCGGCTCCAGGCTGTCTTAAACCCCTTACACACTGCCAATGGGTGACCCGGTGTGACAGGGCAAGGCGTCTGCGCGTTACAACCGGAAATACTGTTAGCTAATTGATACAATTTTGACAGCAACATCTGCGAATATATTTAAATAATTATATATATATCAATAACATATAATAATGGCATAGCAATTGCTATATAAAGAAGGCAAGGGGAATAAAAATGAGCACGAATTTGAACGACCAATATATAACGCACCACCTCATACGCCGCAGAATGCGTTGGCTTCTTTTGCTGGTGGTTGTCTTATGCTCTTCGCTATTCGTTGCGTCCTTAATGGAGGACGAAATCGGCTTTAAGGGATTTATGCGCTCCTCATTCAATGACCCAAACAATTCTTTTACCGGTCTGGTTCCCGCACAAAGGGTGAATGGGCAAGGGAGTCTAACAATTCCGACGCGGGTAGCCGTTGTTTTATGGGACGAGCAAAACAAGAACGGCAATATGGGTATCTTTTGCCATGGTTTGGATGGGAAACTTCAACAGGATATCAGACCGGGCAATTGCGTTGACTGTTTACCCAAAGTAACCAGTGAATCCATTTTTCTATAAGGCCTGATCCCGCCACACGGTGGTGTTTAACAAGCCTTATTAAACGGATGCGCCGCAGAGTATACCGTGCGGCGGGCGGTGCAAAGGATTCGATTGCCAACGACTTGTGTGGGATACACAGGATCGCTGAACACAAGATGTGTGAGGCGACTATTACAGCACAGGATGCGCTGTAGGAAATATGCAAGGATGCTCCGCCGGAAACAAGGACACTTCCGGGCGGACAGCGTAAGGATGCGCTGTAAATGGGTTACAAGGATGTAAACGTGCCGCGGGTGTATGGATGCATTAACCTCAGCGGCCGCACGATACTGAATCGTGCCTGACAAGCTGGACCGGATAATTTGTTTAAACAAACCGGTTCCGGCTGTAACTGGAAGAGTCATGGAAGACTTTTCCAGTATTATTTCGAGGCAGCGCCGCAACAGCGGCGTTGCACAAGATGCGGCAAGCCGGTAACTTCCCGGAAAATTAAAACCAAAAACCTTTACCTTGTATTCGAGCGGCCTAGCCGCTCATAGCCCTTGTCTCAAATCTCAAATTCCGCAATCACCGGCGCATGATCGGACGGCCTCTCCAGAGTACGCGGGTTTTTATCGATGCTGCAGGTCATGCAGCGTTCGCGCAGTGCCGGACTGACCAGGATATGATCGATGCGCAGGCCGAGGTTGCGCCTGAAGGCGGCAGCGCGATAATCCCACCAACTGAATATCTCAGCCTGCTGTTCGAACAGGCGAAACGTGTCACATAATCCCAGGTCCAGCAGGCGCGCAAAATAGGTGCGTTCCGCCTCGCTCACCATGACTTGCCCTTCCCAGGCAGCAGGGTCATGCACATCGCGATCCTCGGGGGCGATATTAAAATCGCCGAGCACCACGAGGCGCGGGTAAAGCGTCAATTGTTGCTCGATGTAGATGCACAATTGGTCCAGCCAGGACAGCTTGTAACTGTATTTTTCCGAACCGATGCTCGCCCCGTTCGGAACATAGATATTGAGCACGCGAATATCATTATACGTGGCCGCTAATACACGACGCTGCGGGTCAACCAGGCCGGGGATATCCTTGGCCACGTCGCTCGCCGGACTACGGCTGAGCAGGGCCACGCCGTTATAACTCTTCTGGCCGGAAAAGATGACTTGATAACCGGCGGCCTCGATGTCCTGTAGCGGAAATTGCTCATCCACAAGCTTGGTCTCTTGTAAGGCCAGGATGTCGGGCTGAGCGGCGCCTATCCAGTCAAGCAGATGCGGCAGGCGCACTCGCAGTGAGTTCACGTTCCAGGTGGCGATTTTCATCTCATCTTCACTCACTTAAAGTCGTAACGCAAAGACGCAGAGGACGCCAAGAAATCCAAATCCAGAACTGTAACATGCTGATAACTTGCTGGACTGATGGTGAAGATCAAAATACATTGCTTCTCTTTGCGCCTTCGCGTCTTTGCGTTGAGTTGTTAGAAGTTTACACAGCTGCAATGCCGCTGTGACGCAACAAGGCATCGATGGTGGGTTCGCGCCCCAGGAACTCCACGAACAATTCCATCGGCTCGCGTGACCCGCCCTGCTCCAGCACGCTGCGCAGAAACCGCTGACCCGTGGCCTGATCGAACACGCCGTTTTCCTCAAACTTCCCAAAGGCATCGGAGGAAAGTACCTCGGCCCACTTATAGCTGTAATAACCGGCCGCATAACCCCCGGCGAAGATGTGCGAAAAGCTGTTGGCAAAGCGGTTGAAGGCAGGGGGCTTGAGCACGGAAACGGTATCGCGCACCTCTTGTAGAATCTCGTCAATGCGCGCGCCCTTGCTGGGGTCGAATTCCAGGTGCAGGCGGAAATCGAACAGTGAGAATTCCAGTTGCCGCACCATGTGCATACCCGACTGGAAATTCTTCGCGGCCAGCATCTTGTCGAACAGCGCCTG
>JBDSTW010000167.1:0-5369 GCA_039928055.1 Gammaproteobacteria bacterium
AAGCTGATGTCGATCACGCTTCTAAGCCCTGTCGCGATTAGCCAAACTGCCAGCAAGATCATGCCTATATTTCTCATTATCATCTTCCTCGTGGTGTATGGTCCGCCGGATGATAGCGCGTAGCCTGAGTAGAGTAAACGAAGAGCGGGAAGGCAGTAATTAACAGGTCGGGGCCGCGGAGTTTATCCTGAGCGAAGTCGAAGGGCTTGATCCGACCTACATTTACTATTAGCCCGGCGGCAAAAACAGCTCGGTCAAATCATTGAGATAACGCCGGCCTGGTTCTGTAGGGCGGATGGTCGATGCTTCGCACTCGATTAATCCGCGCTGCTCGGCTTGACGGAGCGGCTGCTCTATACAGGAGAGCGGCAGACCGGTGCGCTCAGTGAATAAGTGCGTGGCGAACCCGCCGTTCAAGCGCAGGGCGTTCAGCATGAATTCAAAGGCCGCATCGTTCGTGCTGAGCGCGGTCTCTTCACCGATGCAGGCGGGATTCCCGGCGCTATTCAGATAGGCCTGCGGCTGCTTTTGTTTCCACATGCGCGTGATGCCCTGCTGCGAGGCATCAGTGATCTTGCTGTGCGCGCCGGCGCCTATGCCCAGATAATCGCCGAATTCCCAGTAGTTCACGTTGTGGCGGCAGGCGCGGCCGGGCTGCGCATAGGCTGAAACCTCGTAGTGTGGAAAGCCGCGCTCGGCCAGGCGCTCCTGACACTGCCCCTGCATCTCGAAACTCACATCGTCATCGGGCAATGCGGGCGGGTGCCGGTGAAACCAGGTGTTGGGCTCGAGCGTGAGTTGATAGTGCGAGAGATGCGTGGGTTCGAGGGCCAGCGCGGTGTTGAGGTCGTCCAGGGCCTGGGGTAAAACCTGCTCGGGCAGGCCGTACATCAGATCGAGATTGAAGTTGTTAAACCCGGCGGTGTGAGCCGCCTCGGCTGCGGCAATGGCCTCGCGCCGACCGTGGATGCGCCCCAGACGCCGCAGCATATCTTCATTAAAACTTTGCACGCCGATGGACAGGCGATTGATGCCCACGGCGCGGAATTCTTTAAACTTCGCGTATTCGCTGCTGCCCGGGTTAGCCTCCAGTGTGATTTCGGCATCCGGGTTGACGGTAAGCCGTGCGCGTACGGCGCACAATAATTTATCGAGGGCCTCGGGCGAAAACAGGCTGGGCGTGCCCCCGCCCATAAAGATGCTGGTAACGCGTCGCCCCCAGACGCGCGGCAGGTCGTGCTCCAGATCGCGGATCAACGCGTCGATATACGCGGCCTCCGGAAGTTTGTCCGGCTGTGCGTGGGAGTTGAAATCGCAGTACGGGCATTTGCGCGCGCACCAGGGGATGTGAATATAGAGAGAGAGCGGCGGCAGTGCGCTGAAGTTGAACACAGCCCTCACCCTAACCCTCTCCCGGAGGGAGAGGGTAATATTTTAGTGCGCCTCGAGGGCATTTAAAAGTTGGCGCAGGGCCTTGCCGCGATGACTCAAGGTATTTTTAATAGCGGGCGGCAGCTCCGCGGCGGAGCAGTGATGCGTGGGGACATAAAACAACGGATCGTAACCAAAGCCTTGGTCGCCGCGCGGTTCAAACAAGATGCGCCCCTCCCAGGTACCCTGACAAATAATCGGCGTGGCATCTTCGGCGTGCGCCATGTATACGACCACGCACTGAAAGCGCGCGCGGCGTTGGTGTTCCGGAACCTCGCTGAGATCCCGCAAGAGTTTTTGCAGGTTTTCCGTATCGCCGGCGTGAGGTCCCGCGTAACGCGCCGAGCGTATGCCGGGGGCGCCGTTGAGCGCATCTACTTCCAGGCCGGAATCATCGGCCAGGGCAGGCAGGCCGGTATACCGGGCCGCGTGGCGCGCCTTGATGATGGCGTTTTCCACGAAGCTCAGGCCGGTTTCCTCAACCTCGGGAACGGCGGTCGCTCCCGCCTTCCTGCCTTCCGCGACACTGGCAGAACCCTTCGCTTCCGCTCTTCCCTGTGCGGCGAAATCGGATTGCAGCAATAACTCCAGCTTGCCGTCGGCGAGCGCCTGAATCTCGCGTAACTTACCCGGATTATTGCTGGCCAGCACGATGCGTTTCATGGCAGAGCCAGTGCATGAAGGCCTGTTGCACGACGCCTAAGCATCCAGTACGGCCCGCTGCTTTTTGATCAAATCGGCAATGCCGCCCTTGGCCAGTTCCAGCATGGCGAGCAGCTCATTCATGTGATAGGCGTGGCCCTCGGCCGTGCCCTGAATCTCGATGAAGCCGCCGGCCTCATTCATGACCACGTTCATGTCGGTCTCGGCCTCGCAATCTTCGCTGTAGTCCAGGTCAAGCACCGGCTTGCTGCGGTAAATGCCCACCGAGACCGAGGCGATAAAGCCGTGGATCGGGTCTTTATTAATGACCTTGCGTTTGCGCAAATGCTTGACGGCATCGACCAGCGCGACATAGCTGCCGGTGATTGCCGCGGTGCGCGTGCCGCCGTCCGCCTGGATGACGTCGCAATCAATAAGGATGCTGCGCTCGCCCAATGCCTCAAGATCGACCACGGAGCGCAAGGAACGTCCGATCAAACGCTGGATCTCCAGTGTACGTCCGCCTTGCTTGCCGCGGCTCGCCTCGCGGTCCATGCGTTTGCCGGTGGAGCGCGGCAACATGCCGTATTCGGCGGTGACCCAGCCCTGTCCCTTGCCCTTAAGGAAATGGGGCACGCGATCTTCCACGGTGGCATTACAGATAACTTGGGTATCGCCGAATTGCACCATCACTGAACCTTCGGCATGCTTGGTGTAGTTTCGGGTTAGTGTGATGGGGCGCAATTCGTCTAAGGCTCGTCCGCTGGGGCGCATGCTGGGTGTTTCCGGGAATATAAGGGTGCGTAGCTTAGCACATCACGCCCCCTGCGGCATTCGCACCCGCCCAACCCCGGGCCTTACCATCGCAGCAAGCGGCAAGGTATAGTAGCGCTTCATTAAACGCGAAAAACACCGCATAGGGCATCCAATAATGATCCGCAGCATGACGGCTTATGCGCGCCGACTCCGCCCGGCGCCAGGGGGCGTGCTCTGCTGGGAGCTGCGCTCCATCAACCACCGTTTTGCGGAAATCTCGGTGCACCTGCCCGACGATCTGCGCGGCCTGGAATCGGCGGTGCGCGAGCGTATCGCTCTGTCGCTCAAACGCGGCAAAATCGAGTGCAGCCTGCGCCTGCAAAAGGCGATGGCGCCGAGCGGGGCGGATAGCACAAGCCCCGAGTTGCGCGTGAACGAGGCGTTAGTAAAGCAACTGCTTCAGGCTGCCCGGCGCATTAACGGCTGGTCGGAGAACCCGGCCCCGCTCAATGCCCTGGACCTGTTGCGCTGGCCCGGAGTCTTACAGACGCCTGAGCTCCCGGAAGAATTAATCGCCGGGGAGGCGCTGGCCTTGCTCGATGAGGCCATCGGCGAGTTGGTGGGGGCACGCGCCCGCGAGGGCGCCAAGATCGCGGCGGTGATCGAGCAGCGCTGCCTGGCCATGCAGGACATAGTCGCGCAGATGGGCCGGCAATTGCCGGCAATACTGGCGCGTCTACGCGCGCGTTTGAGCGGCCGCTTCACCGAACTGAGCATCGAACTCGACCCCGCGCGGCTGGAGCAGGAAATGCTTATCCTGATCCAGAAGATCGACGTAGACGAGGAGTTGGAGCGCTTGAGCATGCACGTGCATGAGGTGCGCCGTTTGCTGCACGAAGACGAGCCGGTAGGTCGGCGTCTGGACTTTCTCATGCAGGAACTCAACCGCGAGGCCAATACGCTGGGCTCCAAATCGGTGGACACCGAGACCTCGCGCGCCGCAATTGATCTCAAGGTCATTGTCGAGCAGATGCGTGAGCAGATTCAAAATGTTGAGTAAACGGGATTGATTGATAACTGAGGGCACGGGATTGAGTCGCGGAACACTATATATAATCGCCGCACCATCGGGCGGCGGGAAATCGAGCCTGATCAGGGCGCTGATCGAGCTTACGCCCCAACTTAAGGTCTCCGTGTCGTACACTACGCGCCCCATGCGGCCGAGTGAACAAGAGGGCGTGGACTACCACTTCGTGGATCAGCCAAGCTTCGATGCCTTGTTGCAATCAAATACCTTTCTGGAGCATGCCCGGGTATTTGATTATTGTTACGGCACCTCGCGTGATTGGGTATTGGCGCAATTACAGGAAGGTGTGGACGTCATCCTGGAAATCGATTGGCAGGGAGCGCGTCAGGTGCGCCAATCATTGCCGGATTGCGTGGGCATTTTCATCCTGCCCCCCTCGCGCAAGCAACTCGACGAGCGTTTGCACGCGCGCGCGCAAGATCCCGATGAGGTGATCGCGCGGCGTATGCGCGGGGCGATTAACGAACTCGCGCACTACGATGAGTTTGACTACCTGGTGCTGAATGATAATTTCGATTCCGCCCTGTCCGATCTACAGGCCATCGTGCGTTGCAGGCAATTGAGAATGTCGGTGCAGACGGTCAAATTAAGGGGCTTGTTGACGAGTTTATTAGTATAATGAGCCGGCAAGATTTATTTTTCGCTTAATTCCCACTACAGAATCGGTTTAGGAGCAGAGTATGGCACGCGTCACCGTGGAAGATTGCCTAAGTAAAGTCGATAACCGTTTCCAATTGGTGCTCATGGCCTCCAAGCGGGCGCGCCAGCTTGCCATGGGCGTGGAACCGCTGGTGCCTTGGGAGAATGACAAGCCCACGGTCGTGGCCTTGCGCGAAATCGCTGCGGATAAGATCACGCGCAGTATCCTGGATGAGAACAGCCAGCCGCCGCGCGAAGAAGCCGCTCTTAGCGAACCCGTAGCTGCCGAAGGACGTGAGGAAACTTAAGGGTTCACTTAAGTTTTTAAGCTTCGGGTCTGGTTGGAGTAGACTCGCAACCGGACGTGTAGCTGAGCAAGGCCCCATGTTTCTCATCGGCGATTTAACCGCCATGCTCGACACCTACCTGAAACCCCATCAGGTGGCCCAGGTGCAACGAGCCTACGAGTTCGGTGCGCGTGCCCACGAAGGCCAGCAGCGCCTGTCGGGCGAACCTTACATCTATCATCCGCTGGCCGTGGCCAGAATCCTCGCCGAAATGCACATGGACTACCAGAGCATTATGGCTGCCCTGCTGCACGACGTTATCGAAGACACCGCAACCGCCAAGGAGCAGCTGGCCAAAGACTTCGGTGAAGAGGTCGCCGAGGTCGTCGATGGCGTCAGCAAACTAACCCACTTCAAATTCGGCACACGCGCCGAGGCCCAGGCCGAGAATTTCCGCAAGATGCTGCTGGCCATGGCGCACGATATCCGCGTCATCCTGGTCAAGCTTGCCGACCGCCTGCATAACA
>JBDSTW010000168.1:0-6005 GCA_039928055.1 Gammaproteobacteria bacterium
TATCTGCGGCTTAAGGATTTACGCGTGCTCGACAAGGCCGGCGCACGCACCCTGCTGTTCATAAGCGATGCACGTATCGGCATAAATATTCCGCATTATTTACGCACCGGCCGCCTCGAACGCGGTAGTCTGAAAGTCGCAGGCACCACGCTCTCGCTGGTACGCAACCCGGATGGCAGTTTTGTCTTCGCGGGGCTTGAACAGCATGGCGCCAAGGAAGGCTTCACCGACTGGCTGCTAAATCAAGACCGCCTGAGCCTAGAGTCGAGCCAGGTCTATTGGACCGATCTGCAAGGCGACGGCAGACGCATGCACTTCACCGACGTTAATCTCAGCCTGCGCAGCAACGGCCGCCGCCATCAAGTTGATGGCGCGCTCAGGCTGGCAGAGGCCCGCGGACGGCCGCTGGCTATCGCACTCGATTTTAACGGTGACTTAACCCAGCCCGCCCAATGGAGCGGCCGTTTTTTCATGCAGGGTATCGATTTGGAGCTGGAGCGCTGGTTTGCTATGCCCGCACGGAGCGATATTAATTTAAAAGAGGGCCGCGCCGACTTCAGGGTGTGGGGTGCGTGGGCGCAGACAAAATTACAGGATTTACAGGGTGAGATGGCGATCCGGGAGATGCGCTTTTTAAACGCGCAAGCTGCGCCGCTGCCTACGAGCTTGAAAGGCGTCAGCGGCCGGTTGCGTTGGCAACGCCAGACTCAACAAGACTGGCTGCTCGATGTCACACGACTAAGCTTCCGTCATGGCGAGGTGGTATCCGCGCCGGGACGAATGCAGATTCGTTCCGTGGAAAACGGCCAGGCTGCTCAGTTGGACATGGTCTTTAAGTCGCTGGTCATTACCGATGCCAGCTCCTTATTATTAGTCACGGGCGATGCCCTGGGCACGGAGATGCACGAGGCCTTGCAAGCGCTGCAGCCGCGCGGCGAGCTGCACGAGCTGCGTTTGCGCCTCATCATGCCAAATGCCGATCAAACTGCGGGCAGAAAATTTTCTATGCAAACGCGCCTGGTCGATGTAACGACCCGCGCGTGGAAGAATATACCGGCCGCGCAAAATATCAATGCCTTGCTGCGCGCTGACGAGCGTGGCGGCGTGCTGGATATCGACAGTCGCCTGGTGAAGCTTGAATTTCCGGAAATGTTTCGCGCGCCGATTATGGCCGACACCCTGAGCGGCCGCATACGTTGGCTACATACCGGGCAAGGCTGGCATATCGAGGCCACGGATGTCCGCGCCAAAAATGCCGACATCAATGCCGGCATGAACGGGGCAGTGGACATGCCCGATGATCGGACATCGCCGCTTTTAAATATCCGCATAGGTTTCGAGAATGGAAACGCCGCGAATATCGGCGGTTATCTGCCGATTAATCACCTCCCTCCGCAGGCGCTGGCCTGGCTGGACCGATCGCTGCTGGGTGGATATGTAAGCTCCGGTAGCATCCTGATTCATGGGCGGGCCGGCGAGTTTCCGTTTAAAGCGAACCAAGGGAGTTTTGAAACGCGCTTTTTTGTGACGAACGCCGCGCTCGCTTATGCGGAAGGTTGGCCGCGGCTGGAGAACGCCGCGGGCATTGTGGTGTTTCGCGGCCCCGGCTTAGACATTGATGCAACCAGCGGGAGCATTTTCAATGCCGAGGTCGTGCAGATTCATGTCGCTATTCCCGATATGACCGTGCACGAGCCCGAGTTGCTCTTGCAGGGTAAGGTGCGCGGCTCCACCACCGATGCGCTGCGTTTTTTGAAAGAAGGTCCGCTAAAAAAGAATTTTGTGAAATATGTGAGTGGGCTTAGCGCAAGCGGGCAGAGCATCATCGATCTCGATCTGGTCGTTCCCTTGCAGCGAGGCCAACACCACGTGAAGGGTACGCTGGCACTGGCAGACAGCACACTGCGCTTCCTCGATAAGGCAGAGAGTCGCGATATTGAACTTCGGCACGTTAAGGGTACGGTGAATTTTACCGAGCATGGTTTTACCGGTAAGGATATCGCCGCAACGCTGCTCGGCCAGACATTGCGTTTGGACGTACGCACTACGGCAGCGACACAGGATGCTGCCAAGGCGCTGCAGATTGATGCGCGCGGCAAGATCACTGCGGCGGAACTCATCAAGCAGATTAAGAAATCGGCACCGGAGGCTCGAGCCGGTTTGCTTGAGCGGATTAAAGGTGCGGCAGACTGGTCGGCCGCGCTCACCTTTGTGGAGGGCGCGGATGCGGCGACCCCGGCCGCCGTAACCGTGCAGTCCAATTTGCAGGGCATGGAGGTGAACTTCCCCGCGCCCTTGGGAAAATCTAAAGATGAGGCGCTTCCCTTAACTATAAAAACCAGCTTCTCCAACCAGCCGATTAAGCAATACAGCGTCAGCTACGGCGCGCGCGCGGATGCCGTGCTGGAGGTCACGCAAACGGACAAACGCGCGGAGTTCAAGCGCGGCGCGGTGGAATTTGGCGAGTCCGGCAAGCCTGTGCTGCCGCCGACAGGCCTGCGTATAAGCGGGAGTCTGCCGCGTTTATCCGTGGACGCGTGGAATGACATCCTCGATGCAAGGGATAAGAGCAAGCCATCCGGAATCATGAAAACACTCAGCGAAGTTGATCTGCGTGTCGGCGTGCTGAATGTATTCAAGCAAGACTTTAATAATGCGCGGATCGAGGCCAGCAAGACATCGGAGCGGTGGCTGCTACAGGTAACGAGCGACCAGGTCGCCGGAACCGTAACCTTGCCGCAAACTACCGATGCGGCTTGGGTAATGGACTTCGAGCGTTTGCATCTGGCCAAGCCCGAGGCGAAGAATAGCCGGGACAGCAGCCTTGATCCGCACAGCCTGCCGGCATTGCGCATTAGCAGCAAGAGCTTTAAATACGGCGACCTCGATCTAGGGCAGTTGACCCTGGAGAGTTCCAGGCGCCCGTCTGGTTTGCACGTCGATACATTTAAAGTGCAGACGCCCGCGCTGACCGCTACCGGACAAGGTGATTGGGAAAACACCGGTGGCCGACAGACCTCGCGCTTTGATTTCGAGATAGAGAGCGAGGAGCTGGGTAAGGCCTTGACCGCCTTGGGCTACACGACGAATATTGCGGGAGGCAAGACGCAGATCGACCTCACGGCCAACTGGAATGGCACGCCGATGGATGTTGCCTTTGAGCGGCTCAACGGCACGCTGGGTATGGTCATTGGCAAGGGGCGCTTTTTGGATATTGATCCCGGCGCAGGGAGAGTATTCGGACTGCTGAGTATTCAATCCTTGCCGCGCCGACTCAGCCTCGATTTTAGCGACCTGTTCGGCAAGGGCTTCGCTTTCGATAGCATTACCGGCGAATTCGCCTTGAAAGACGGCAATGCCTACACGAATAATCTGTTAATGAAGGGCCCTTCCGCGATCATCACCGTTACGGGAAGAACCGGACTGGCCGCCAAGGATTATGACCAGATGGTGACCGTAAAACCGCAAATCGGCGCGAGCCTGCCACTGGCCGCAACCATCGCCGGCGGTCCGGCGGTCGGGGCGGCGGTGTACCTGGCTCAGAAAATCTTCCAGCCACAAATCGATGACCTCACGGGATACCAGTACACTATCAAGGGTTCCTGGAAGGATCCGAAGATCGACCGAATCGAAACAGAAAACATTAAATAAATCAAAGAGTTACAATGAAATGTTGAGTAACTTACCGACCCTGAGTATCAATTCGCCGCGTGGGTGAAAAACGATCCGGCCGGAAGTTGGAGGATCCATTGACCGTGCAGCCAGGCTTTATGTAACAGTTTGAAAAAAAATCTGCTAGTATTTACGTACGGTCCAATGAAATTAAAAAGACCGATATTTTAATAGACCAATATTTTAATAAGTTACTATCCCGAGGAAATATAGAATGAAGCATTCCATTATAATCACCGCGTTACTGGCGCTCGCTCTTACTGCTTGTAGCAAAGAAGAAGGTGACACTGTCGTTGTTCCTGATCCTGAAGTCGCTCCTGCGCCTGAGGTTATCCCGGTTCCTGTTCCAGTTCCAGTTCCTGTCCCCGGCCCTGCTGGCGCTGATGGAGCCCCTGGCGCTGCTGGTGCCCCCGGTGCTGAAGGCGCCCCCGGTGCTGAAGGTGCCCCCGGTGCCGAGGGTGCTGAGGGTGCCCCTGCCGCTGAGTAATAGCTACTCTCTAACTATCGTGAGGGATCACAATGAACTATTTTTCAGGGAAGAGAAATTCAGTAATTTATAGTGTTTGGATAGTCGTGGCAGTCGCCATTGCCATGACTATCCTCCTCTTTGGAATGGATACAAAAAAGAGTAGAAGCTCCGTAGAAATCGTGGCAGTTCCGCCGCATGATGCGGCGGTTGTTGTCAACTTAATCCCTATGCCGCGAGCCTCGCAGCATTTCAGTGTATTCACGCGCGTAAATACTAACAAGAAGGTGTGGCTATGAAAGTTACCAGCATCAACAGCAAAAAATTTGGCTTGGTAGGGACAGTCATTGCGATAGGCTTGGCCCTTACCCTGCTGTACGTCATTTACTATGTTTTTAACACGGAAACGCAAAGAGCGGATAATAGCCCGATGGAATCGGCTCAGCCTGTAGAGCCCACTCCGGGTCCTGTTTCGCCTGAGGCAGGTGCGCCTTCCTCGCCTGCAGCAGACGGTGGCAGTGCCCCCCCGGATGCAGCACCTTAAAAGAGGGGCGGGTTTTAAGTCTCCGAACTACCAACTTAAATCGAGGGATACGTAATGAAATACTCTGTCTTGCTCACCGCTGTTTTGGCCCTTGTGATCACCGCCTGCGACAAGAAAGACGATGTCGCCATGGCGCCGTCTGATCAAGTAACACCCGACCAGGCTACCCCGGTAACGCCCGCTGCGCCTGCCGCCCCTGTAGCGGAAGCCCCTGCTCCCGCGGCCCCCGAACCGCAAAGCGCAGCACCTGCCGCAAGTGAAACGTCTCCGGCAGCCACAGAATCGGCCGCCCCTGCCGCTGCACAAGGTACGGCCTTGAGTCTGGAGGAAGGCCATGCCCTGGGGAAGAAGAGCGGCTGCTTCGCCTGCCATAATATAGAGCGCAAGATTATCGGGCCCGCCTGGAATGATGTCGGTACCAAATACAAAGACAATCCTGCCGCCCATGAGAGCCTGACCAAGTGGGTGCATACCGGCGGCACGGGTCGCTGGGGGACCGCGGTCATGCCTCCCTACTCACCGCGCGTATCTGATGCGGATATCGAAAAGCTGGTAGATTTTATACTATCGCTGCCTAAATCTTCGTAGGCCCGATAGGGTGATGTAAAAATGTAAGTTAACCCAGGTAATCCCTCTGACATCCGGGGTCGCGAGGAAGCCAACGGCCTCATCGTGACCCCGGGTGCGTGTATCTACCCAGCTTTTTACGCCTAATGCACCCGTCGTTTTCGCTTTGGCCCATGGCTCAGGTATAATGCGCCTTATCTCCTAAAGATGAAGTCGTTGTGACTGACCTCGGGCATATCCGTAATTTCTCCATTATCGCCCACATTGATCATGGCAAATCCACGCTTGCAGACCGCTTTATTCAGCTTTGCGGAGGCTTAAGCGCCCGCGAGATGTCGGCTCAGGTATTGGACTCCATGGACCTGGAGCGCGAGCGCGGTATTACCATCAAGGCGCAAAGCGTTTCCCTTAATTACCGGGCCGGTGACGGGGAAACGTATCTGTTGAATTTCATCGACACGCCCGGCCACGTCGATTTTTCCTACGAAGTTTCCCGTTCCCTGGCGGCCTGTGAAGGCGCGCTGCTGGTCGTCGATGCCGCACAGGGCGTCGAGGCGCAAAGCGTGGCCAATTGCTATACTGCGATCGAGCAGGGTCTCGAGGTCGTGCCGGTATTAAACAAGATCGACCTGCCCGCCGCTGATCCCAAACGTGTAATCAACGAGATTGAGGAAATCATCGGTATCGAGGCCGGCGACGCCCTGCAGGTCAGCGCCAAGACCGGTTTGGGGATAAAGGAATTGCTCGATGAACTGG